>JAQICF010000024.1 GCA_027858795.1 Candidatus Delongbacteria bacterium
GATAATCTGACTTATGCAGGTAATCCTGAAAATTTGAAAAATATTGAAAATGATTCACGATATAAGTTTATAAAAGGTGATATTTGTGATGAAGAATTAGTGGCAAAAACATTTTCAGAGAATAATATTGATACAGTTATAAATTTTGCTGCAGAAACTCATGTTGATCGATCAATTCACGATCCGAATATCTTCATTAAGACAAATGTTCTTGGTACAGGAGTTCTGTTAAGTAATGCAAAGAAAGCATGGGGAGATAATTTTTCAGACAAAAGATATCTTCAGGTTTCCACAGATGAAGTATATGGAACTCTTCCAGAGGATGATAAATCGATCAAGTTCACAGAAAAAACACCATTGCAGCCTCATTCGCCATATTCAGCTTCAAAGACTGGAGCAGACTGTTTAGTTCAATCATATTATGACACATATAAATTTCCAACTTTGATAACCAGATGTTCAAACAACTACGGTCCATATCAATTTCCTGAAAAACTTATCCCACTTATTATAAATAATGCACTAAATGATAAAGATCTTCCTATTTACGGAGATGGTAAGCAAATTAGAGACTGGCTTTTCGTAGAAGACCATTGTGATGCGATTTGGACTGTTCTTGAGAAAGGGGCGTTGGGCGAAGTTTATAATATTGGTGGTAATAATGAGATCATGAATATCGATATTGTAAAGCATATCCTTGATCATCTGAATAAACCTCATTCATTGATCACTTACGTTAAAGATCGTTTGGGTCATGATAGAAGATATGCTATCGATGCAGCAAAGATAAAAAATGAATTAGGATGGACACCAAAGTATAAATTTGAAGATAAGATAAAAGACACAATAGATTGGTACTTGAGCAATTCTGAGTGGATCAATAATGTAATATCCGGTGAATATCAGAACTGGATAGATAAAAATTATAAATAAAGGTTTATATATGAAAAATACAAAAGGAATTATTTTAGCAGGTGGTGCAGGTACCAGAATGTATCCTATGACCCAATTATATAGTAAGCAATTGATATCTGTATATGATAAACCGATGATATACTATCCATTAAGCACATTGATCCTTTCAGGTATCAGAGAAGTGTTGATAATTTCAAATGTAGAAACTATTCCATTTTATAAGAAACTTTTCAGGGATGGTTCACATCTTGGGATGAAGATTGAATATGCCGTTCAAGATGCTCCCAAAGGAATTGCGGAAGCTTTTATCATTGGGGAAGAATTTATTGGTGATGATCAGGTATGTCTTATACTTGGGGATAATATCTTTTACGGTTATCTTTCATTCTTAAAGAAAGTATTAAAAGAAAATGTTGGAGCTACAGTTTTCGGGTATTATGTTAAAGATCCTGAAAGATATGGTGTTGTAGAATTTGATAAAACAGGGAAAGCCATTTCAATCGAAGAAAAACCTAAAGATCCTAAATCAAAATATGCAGTTCCGGGATTATACGTATTTGATAGCTCTTCACCTGCAAGATCGAAAAATATTTCTCCATCAGGTAGGGATGAGGTTGAGATAACAGATCTGATCAAATCTTATTTAGTTGAAGATAATCTCAATGTTGAGAAGATCGGACGAGGAATCGCCTGGCTTGATAGTGGGACTCCTGAATCTTTATTGGATGCAAGTACTTTTATTGCTACGATAGAGCAGAGGCAGGGGCTTAAGATAGGTTGTATTGAAGAAGCAGCATTCAACGCGGGGTTTATTGATAAAAAAGGAATGGATCAGATCATCGAAGAAATGCCAAATTCGTATTACAGGGATTATTTGAAGGGATTATAAAAACAGTGATAAGTGGTAAGTTGTAAGTGATAAGATATAAATAAAAACGGCGGGTAATCCCGCCGTTTTTTAATTATAATAACTATCTTCCGATCGAATAATACTCAACTTCGGCTTTCAGCATTTCCTTCAGATCGTATATATTTCTTCCGTCATAGACCAAAGGTGTCCTCATAAGCTTTTTAAAATCAACCGGTTTAATGGCTTCAACCTGCTTCCACTCAGTGAATATGAAGCATACATTAGCACTCTTTAAAGCTTCTTTTGTATCATTTACATAGGTTATTGAACCTCTACCGTTCTTTCCTTCAGGATATAACCTTTTGAAATTATCTGCACCCACAGGATCATAAGCAAAAATATCTGCTCCCTGTTCCAGTAGCAAAGGTATATTATCAAGTGAAGGTGATTCTCTCAGATCATCAGTTCCGGGTTTAAAAGTAAGTCCAAGTACCGCAATTTTCAGACCGTTAAAAGTGATAAGTCTTTTTGAAGCTTTTTTAAATAAGATCGTCTTTTGGTCATTATTTACATCGATAGCAGATTTGACAGTTCTTAAAATGTAACCGTGCTGTTTTGCAAGATATTCCAGAGCTTTTGTATCTTTAGGAAAACATGAACCGCCGTAACCGATACCGGCATTCAAAAATTTACTTCCGATACGCTCATCATAGCTCATACCGTTAGCTACAGCCTGAATATCGGCTCCTACAAGTTCACAAAGATTAGCGATATCGTTCATATATGAGATCTTTAAAGCCAGAAAATCATTTGAGGCATATTTTATCATCTCCGCCGATCTTCTGTTGACGGAAACAATCGGTAATTTAAAAGGCTCATATATCTTCATAAGTATTTTTTCTGCCCATGTACTTTCTGTACCAATAATAATTCTCGGCGCATGTAATGTGTCGTGAACTGCAGAACCCTGAGCCAGAAACTCCGGATTTGATGCTACTTCCACTTTTACCTTATTGATCAGAAAATCATGGATAAATTGTTCAACTTTATCATTTGTGCCCACAGGTACTGTTGATTTAACTACTACAAGGCAATCCTTCTCAACGCATTCCGCGATCTGTCTTGCAACAGTGGCGATATGACTTAAATTAGCAGATCCGTCAAGCTGTTCAGGAGTTCCCACACCAATGAACACAGCATCTGCATCTTTGTAAGCAGACTTAAAATCGGTAGTATAATTTAATCTTCCTTCAGAATAGTTTTTTACCATTAGATCTTGAAGATCATTTTCGTATATAGGAGAGATCCCTTTTTTCATACTTTTGATCTTATCTTCATCAATATCAACGCAAATAACATCATGCCCTACTTCAGCAAAACATACTCCTGCCACCAGGCCTACATATCCTGTTCCTGCTACAGCTATTTTCATTTTTAAAACCTCAAGTTTATTTTAACCATCTAAATATAAAGTATATGTAAACTATTATCAACATAGAAAACAAGGTGATTTATACCTTGAAAATTATGCTATGTTCTAGTATATTTAAACTTTCAATGAATTATGAATGTATAAGTGCGTAAGCGAGTTGACAGTCTGTAGGGGCAACCTCCTATGGTTGCCCGCCTAGCGATAAATAAACAAGCGAACGACCACCCCGTCAGCTTGTGGCTGACACCCCTCCAGGGGAGGGGAATTGCAGAAAATGACAACCCGCAGGGGTCGCCTAACAGTCGACCCCGAAACGGATAAAACCACACGATGAAAACAAGATTGCCACGGATTTAAAATAAAATCCTCGCAATGACGATTAAAAGATGAAGGTAGTGAACTGTCCTAAGAAATCGGACAGTTGAAATTCAAGGCTAAAGATAAAAAAATGATAAAAATAAAAGATTTAAAATATTTAATTGACCAAGGTGAGTGTGAAACCGTTGAGTTTAAAAGAAAGTTTGGCTCAGAGGCTATTGAAACAGTAGTTGCATTTGCAAATACAAAAGGCGGTTTAGTTATTCTTGGAATTGAAGATAATGGTACAATCAATAAAGAATTTTCTATTGGCACTGAAACTATTCAACAATGGATAAACGAAATAAAGAGTAAAACACAGCCTTCACTTATTCCTGATGCAGAAATATATGAGTATAATGGGAAAGAAGTTGTTGCTTTAATTGTAGATGAATTTCCTATTAAACCTGTTTCTTTAAAAGGTCGTTATTATAAACGAATAAAAAATTCTAATCATCAGTTGGATTTAACAGAGATAAGTAACCTATATTTAAAAACAATTAATAGCAGCTGGGATTTTTATCCCGATCCATATCATAACTATGAACATATTTCAGAAGAAAAAATTATTAAGTTTATCAAAATAATAGAAAAAAATCAGCAAACAGAAATCACACTTTCACCGTTTGATTTTCTTTCGAAATTAGAAATAATCAGGAATAAAGATATTTCTTTTGGTGCATATTTATTGTTTGCAAAGGATTATTGCACTTTAAGCGATATGCAGATTGGGCGTTTCAAAAGTGAAATTACCATAATAGATAGTATCTCACTGAGCACAGACCTTTTTTCTGAAGTTGATGATACTATTGCGTTTATCAAAAAGCATTTAATGGTTGAATATATTATTACCGGGGAACCACAACATAAAGAGCGTTTTGATTATCCTCTTGAAGCAATTCGTGAAGTTGTTATAAATATGATTATTCACAGAGACTATAAAGATAGTAATGGCAGTGTTATCAAAATTTATGATGATAGGATTGAATTTTATAATCCCGGAAAATTATTTGGAGAAATTACGATAAAGGATTTATTATCTGACAATTATAGTTCCCAAGCCAGAAATAAACTTATAGCTAAGGCTTTTAAAGAAATTGGGATTATAGAAAAATATGGTACTGGTATAAGAAGAATAATAAATATTTGTAAAGATTATGGAGTGATCTCACCACAATTCGAAGAAGCATTTAATGGATTTAAAGTAACGCTTTTCAAAGAAAAATTAAATGTCCCTAAAAATGTCCCTAAAGATGTCACAGAAAAGAGTTCGGAAAAGAGTTCGGAAAAGAGTTCGGAAAAGAGTTCGGAAAAGGTGCTGGCAATTATGGAGAAAAATAATCATATTACTATAAATGAATTGTCAATAGAACTGGATCAAACAACTCGTTCTATAGAAAAAATAATTGCAAAGCTCAAAAAAGCAGGATTACTTGAAAGAGTTGGAGGAAGAAAAGAAGGGCATTGGAAGATCATTGAAAATAATTGACAATTTATCCCGATAAATCGGGAATAATGGAAAATCGTAGGGGTCGATTTCTTATCGACCCCAAAACGGATTAAAATATATTTCACAGGAAGCAAGGAAGAAAAAGGAAGGGTTGCCGTAGGGGAAGGCTTCCACGCCTTCCCACCTGGCGATAAATAAACAAGCGAACGACCACCCCGTCAGCTTGTGGCTGACACCCCTCCAGGGGAGGGGAATTGCAGAAAATGACAAAGAAAAAAAGGATTAAAACGCAATACAATATATGAATTCTATAAAATCACATAATTTAGACATGATCCTTCAATTAGGAGAAGGTCAATATGTCGAATTTAAGGAATCTTTAGATAAAAGCTTGTCCAAGGAGATTGTTGCCTTTGCTAATGCGTCAGGTGGTGTGATTTATTTAGGTATTACGGATAAAGGCGAATTACTTTTTCCTAAAGAAGAATTCGGTAAAAGAAGTGAAGCAAGAAATAGGCTTCTTTCGGATCTACTGTCAAGGACAGAATTTATGGAGAAGGCAGGTACAGGAATAAAGCGTGTGAGGGATGCATGCAAGGCAAACAGCAATAAGGTAGAATTTGATTTCACAGATGCTTTCTGGACGGTAATACATACAAATATTACCACCCGAAAGGACACACAAAAGGATTTGGCACAAAAGGATTTGGCACAAAAGGTATCACCGAAAAATGCTGAGATACTTCTTGAAATTATAAAATTGAATAATAAGATAACGATAGCTCAAATGGTTGATGAATTAAATATGAGCAAAAGAAGTATAATTAGGTTGATTGATATATTAAAAAATGAAAATAGAATTCAGCGAGAAGGTTCGCTTAAATACGGACATTGGAAGGTCATCGAAAATAATTGACAATTTACAATTAATAATTAACAATTAATAAACAAAACCGTAGGGATGAAAGAGTGGAATGCGTTCCTAAAACGGATTAAAAAGATTTTCACAGGAAGTAAAGAAGAAAAGGAAGGGTACGGAAATACCGTACAACTGAAATTCAAGGCTAAAGATAATAAACATTATACGACGAATTGCTTTTCTACTGAGGATTTATTGCGTGGAACAAGATTAAAAGATATATTACAGGAAGCAAGGAAGAAAAAGAAGGGTTACCGTAGGGGAAGGCTCCTACGCCTTTCCACATCGAGTCAAAAAAAAGATTGCCACGGATTTAAAATAAAATCCTCGCAATGACAGAAAAGTAAAGAATTAAAATAGGAAATAAAACATGTTCAAAGGGAAAATATTATTAATTACCGGCGGTACTGGCTCCTTCGGGAATGCTGTTCTATCTAGATTCTTAAATACTGACATTAAGGAGATCAGAATTTTTTCAAGGGATGAACTTAAGCAGGACGACATGAGAAGAAGGTTGAATAATCCTAAGCTTAAATTCTATATTGGAGATGTTAGAAATTATGATAGTATTTTTGAAGCTATGAAGGGTGTTGATTATGTATTTCATGCAGCAGCTTTAAAACAAGTTCCTTCGTGTGAATTTTTCCCATTGGAAGCAGTTAAGACAAATGTTCTTGGAACAGGTAATGTTGTGCAGGCCGCAGTTGCCAGAAAAGTTAAGAATGTTGTTGTTTTAAGTACTGATAAAGCAGCATATCCTATAAATGCTATGGGTATTTCAAAGGCAATGATGGAAAAAGTTGCTATTGCGGAGTCAAGAAATGTTTCTGATAAAGAAACTATCATTTCGGTTACCCGTTACGGTAATGTTATGGCTTCCAGAGGTTCGGTGATACCTTTATTCATTGAGCAAATAAAAAATGGTAATCCTATTACTATAACTGATCCAAATATGACAAGATTTCTTATGAGTTTAGAAGAGTCAGTAGATCTTGTTCTTTTTGCATTTAAGAACGCTAAACAAGGTGATCTTTTCGTTCAAAAAGCTGATTCGAGTACATTGAGAGATCTTGCACAGGCTTTGATAAACTTATTTAAAGCTAAAAATAAAATTCAGATCATCGGTACAAGACATGGCGAAAAGAGATTTGAAACTCTTTTAACAAGAGAAGAAATGGCATTTGCTGAAGACCTTGGAGGTTTTTTCAAAGTTCCTGCTGATACAAGGGATCTGAATTATGCAAAATTCTTTTCAAAGGGAGAAGAGGTAGTAGAAGAATTGACAGATTATAACTCTGATAATGTAAATCTTCTTGATGTAAATGGTGTGGAGAAGAAATTATTGACATTGGATTCGGTAAGGGAAGAGTTGAAAAACAATTAACAATTGACAATTTACAATGGATAATGAATGTAGGGAACGCAGGAATGCGTTCCTAACACGATTAACGAACAATCAAAAATCGTCACCCTGAATTTATTTCAGGGTCTAAAACGATTAAAAGATAGATACTGAAACAAGTTCAGCATGACAAAATAAAAACAAGATTGCCACGGATTGTGTGCAATCCTCGCAATGACTGAGAAATGAAGGGACAAAATAATGAAAAATATATTAATCACCGGAGCTAAAGGCTTCATCGGAAAAAATCTTACTGCTGCTTTCAAAGAGCTTAAGGATAAAACTCTATTTTTATATGATATAGAAGATTCGCTTGAAACTTTGAAAGAATATGTTCAGTCAGCTGATATTATTTTTCATTTAGCCGGTGTGAACAGGCCAAAAGAAGAATCTGAATTTACTACGGGGAATCTTGGGTCGCTGGAGCAAGTGATCAATTTTTGTGAATGTAATGATAAAAAGATACCGATAGTTCTTACTTCATCGATACAAGCTGAAAATGATAATCCTTACGGCATTAGCAAAAAAAGTGCTGAAGATGCTTTGATCGATTACGGTAAAAGAAATGATGTGGAAGTTTATGTCTATAGATTAAAAAATGTTTTTGGAAAGTGGTGCAGACCTAATTATAACTCAGGAATTTCTACTTTTTGCCATAATATAGCAAATGATATCCCTGTTACAATTTCTAATAGAGAGAATATTGTAAATCTTGTATATATAGATGACATTATCGATGAATTTACTCATATACTTGATCGTCATAATGTAGTTATTGAGAAATATTACCATGAGATAGGAATATCATATTCAAAGACTCTTGGAGAGATCGTTGATACTCTTAATATGATTAAAAACTCAAGGAACGATCTTACTTTACCCGATATGAAAGATGGATTCGAGAAGAAACTTTATTCTACTTTTTTGAGTTATCTTGCGAAGGATAATTTTTCCTACGATCTGAAGATGAATGTTGATAATAGAGGCTCTTTTACTGAGTTTATCAGAACAGAAAATAAAGGTCAGGTATCGGTAAATATTTCAAAACCAGGTATTACAAAAGGTAATCATTGGCATCATACCAAAACGGAGAAATTCCTAGTTGTTTCAGGAAAGGGAGCAATTAGATTCAGAGATATAAATAGTGAAGAAATTATTGAATATCTAGTTTCAGGTGATAAACTTGAAGTTGTTGATATTCCACCTGGATATACGCATAATATTTCAAATCTTGGTGATAAAGATATGGTAACGGTCATGTGGGCAAATGAAGCATTTGATCCGGAAAAGCCGGATACGTTCTTTTTGGAGGTGTGAAAAATAATTGTTGCAACAAGGGGATATATCCCCTTGTCCGGTTATGCCGGTGCAACAAAATGGAATTGATTAAAAAACGAGAATAAACATGAAAAAACTTAAAGTATTGACTGTAGTTGGGACT
>JAQICF010000036.1 GCA_027858795.1 Candidatus Delongbacteria bacterium
ATTTGATATTTTCAAAATCATAAAAATTTTCAGAGAAAACAGAAAATGACTCAAAATGCAGAAAATAATGAGATGTCAGACTTAAATGAATTGTAGAAATATATTATTACGCAGTCTGAACAGTCGACCCCGAAACGGATTAAAAGATTTTCACAGGAAGTAAAAAGCAAAAGCCCCGTAGGGGTGACCTAATAATAGCACGGTACTTTAGTGCCGTGACTAGTGAATCAAAGAAAGATTAAAAGTCCCATCGGGACGACCTAAAGATAAAAAAGAAGGAAGTGAGTTGTCCCATAGATTAGTACATCTGAAATTCAAGGCTAAAGATAACAAACATTATACGACTAATTGCTTTTCTACTGAGGATTTATTGCGTGGAACAAGATTAAAAGATATATTACAGGAAGCAAGGAAGAAAAGGAAGTAAAAAAACAGGCGGATATTACACAATTGATAACAATGCAAATCAATAATCCAACTTATCACTTACCACTTATCACTTATCACTAAAAAGGAACCCCATATGGAACAACCTATTCAAATACAACCTAAGCAAGAACGCGAAATGGATTTTTTTGAAATTATTACAATTATTTGGCGAGCAAGGAAGTTTATTACAATTTTTACAGGTATATTAATGATATTTGGTATACTTTATATTTTATTTGCAACTCCTATGTATAAAAGTCAAATAACTCTTTACTCTGCTGTAGATACAGGTGGCAACTCACCTATGTCAATCATGGCAAGACAATTAGGAGCTGGAGGTGCCCAAACTGGAGCTACCTACTACAATATCCCAGATGTTGTTAAAAGCAGAACATTAGCTGAAAAAATAGTGGCACACGAATGGCAAATAGAAGGGTTTGATAAAAAGGTTGTACTTTCAGAATATTTTAACAAAATATTTGAAGTTGAGATACCTAAAACGTTAAAAAATGAATCAGAAATATCTGCTTGGAAGGAACGACAGTTTTATAGTTACAGTAATTATATTTCAGCTGATAGAATTGGAGTTGTCGCTAATGATAAAACAGGTCTAATAACTGTTTCTGTAAAAATGGAGTCTCCAGTATTAGCCAGAGATATTGCGAATTTTATCTCACTATTTGTTACTAGCTGGGTGAATGATGTCCAAAAAGAAAAGATAAAACAGAATCTTGAGTTTATAAATGACAGGGCTGCTGTATTAGGCGGAGAGCTTCAGCAGGCAGAAAATGAATTAAAAAAATTCAGAGAGACAAATAGAAATATTCTCAATTCACCTGATCTTCAACTTGAGGTACAGAGATTGCAGAGACAGGTTACTATAAAGCAGGAAGTTTATCTGACAATGATTAAGCAAAGAGAGATAAACCAGATAGAGGAAAATAAAAGTGTAGATGTGGTAAAGATACTTGACAAGGCTATTACTAACGAGATACCTTATAAACCAAATAAAAAGAATGTCTTGATCGCTATTTTATTTATTGGTATTATATTAAGTTCTTTCTTTATTGTGATTTTTAAAATACTTTATACTTCTTTAGCTAAAAAATATAATGAATTACCAAGTATTTTTAAATTTGTAAATAAAATATTGGTAAAATAATACTTTATTTTTTTAATTTGCTAATCAAAATATTTTTCATAGTATAATACGCTGAGATATTAAACAATTCACAGAACGTGATAAACATTATAATACTTAATGGTATTTGTAGTATTAGAGTTATTAAAGATGAAAAATTTAATAAATTTAAGCTCCACACAATAGCTGCAGATATTAGTGAGATTATTCCAATAGGTGAAATATCTCTAAATTGCTCAAGGATCTTATAGTTAATTTCTTTACCACAGAAATACATATTAATTAGCACACTAATGAAGGAAGTCAGTACACTTCCTAACAGTAAAATAACAACACCTGCTCTTATTGTTAAAAGTATAGTGATAAACAGTATGATGTTTTTTAGTATTTCTAGTATAACTAAAAGTTTACCTCGACCTTTAACTTTTAAAATATTCTCATTAATTGAGTGCAGTGGATATAAAATACCAAACGCACATAGTATTCTGAATAATGGAACAGATGGGCTCCATTTATCTGTTAATAGAACCAAAAATAAGTTATCTGCGATCGCTGCTAATACTATCATTAATGGAAGTATTATGAACATTGTTTGAGTAATTACTTTTTTGTAGCCTTGTTTAAGTTTCTTGTCATCTGACTGCAATGTTGAAAGAACCGGATAGGACACACTTTGAATAATACCAGTAATACTTTGAGATGGTATTTCTTCAAATCTTTTTGCCTGGTTATAATACCCTACTTGTGCGATAGGATAAAATTTACCAATTAACAATGTGTAAATATTTCTAGCAATTGTTTTTATTATTCCAATACTAAGTAAGCTAGAGCTAAATAGTATTATGCTTTTAATCGATTCAATCTTAAATACTAATTTTGGTCTCCATTTAATAAAATGCCATAGTAGAATAGAAACAAAAAGAGCTTGTAAAAGCATTTGCACAACCAATGTCCATACACCAAATCCTAAATACGCCATTGTCACAGCAATACTACCAGAGACGATAGCAGAAATTATAGTTATTTTTGCATAAGTTTTAAATCTTACATTTTTTCGAAGAATGGTTAAATGAATCATACCAAGTGAATTAATCGGCAATATAAGGAAAATAACTTTGCTCAGACTTTCCAATTGAGGAGTATTGTAAAAAGCTGCAATTAAAGGGCTTGCAAAGAATAAGACAGTATAAGTAAGAACACCTAATAAGATCTGAAAAAATAAAATTGTAGAGTAATCTTCATCGGTAGTATCTTGTTTTCGAATTAAAGCTTGTCCAAAACCCGAGTCCAGTATTATTATTCCTAGAGCCGTAAAGATGGTAACCATTCCTATCAAACCATAATCTTCAGGAGTTAGAATTCTTGCAATTATCAAAGTGATAATGAACTGGATTCCTAAAGACGCAAACCTTTGTGTTCCACTCCAAAATACACCTGATATCGTTTTATTTGTTAATGAATTAGCCATTGATCTTATTGTTTGTAAATGGAATTTTATTTTAGATTATTGTAGATCTGAATTAATTTTACACCTTCAATTTCCCAACATAGTACTTCTGCTGCTTTGATCGCATTATCTTTCAGCTTATTATATAAACTTTTATCTGAATTAAGAGAATTTATTGCCTTAGAAATATCCAGCGGTGTTACAGAGTCTAAAACGAACCCGAACTCATACTTATTGTTTAAATAAACATGTTCAGGAACATTTGATAAGATTACTGGTATTCTTGCTTGTATACATTCAAATATTTTATTTGAAACAGTATATTTAAAATTGTCCGATACTGGTTTTGTTAAAATTACGCCGACATGTGATTTTGAAGCAAATCCTACTAGTTCTGAAATTTCAACAGGAGTATCAAATTTTACTTTATTATTAAGCTCATTGTCATCTATATATTTTCTCAATTTATCCTCAATGCTACCAAAACCTCTTAATACAAGATTGATATTGTTATCTAAATATTTTGCAGATTCTACGTACTCCTCATATCCTCTATGAGGTGACATTATCCCTTGGTAGATAACTTCAAAATCAGGATTTTTCTCCATGAGTTCTTCTTTTTTTGAATAAAATGGGCAATTTGTCACAACGCTTGGTCTTTTTATCTTATATTTTTTAGCAAGTACATCAGCTGCTGCGTTACTTACAGATACTACATGATCTACTCTTCTTATTATAAATCTTTCAATAATTGTAATAATATTCCTTATGAAATTCATTGATTTCAGTTGAGGCATGCCTGTATATATTTCGTGGCTATCATAAACAATTTTACTTTTTGTGAATATTGAAGCTATATATGCTGCTGGTAAGGTATCAAAATCATTTGCGTGTATAATATCAGGTTTAATCTTTATACACTGTTTAGTAATATTATATATCGGTAACCACATTCGTAGAAACTTTTTAATTTTACTTTTAAAATAGCCACGATACTTTGGTGGTAGGGGGTATATCCATGTATTATAAGGCAATTCTTTCAAATAGTTCTCATCAAAATTCTTATCGTGCGTTCCTAACACAGTTACGTTAAATTCATTCATATGAGCTAACATGGCTTCTTTTTGAACTCGTGGGTCCTTTTTTAGACTATTTGTTACTAACATGCAAATTTTCATCATAGTTCCTCGTTTACTTCAAAATGCTTGATCAGCTTATTTACATCATCAAATAGTTCGACATTATCTTTTAACCATTCCTCACCTTTGTTCCACCATTCGATTTTATTTAGTATTTTGATCTGATCATCACTAAATCTCTTCCCAATTACTTTGGCTGGTACTCCTGCAACAATTGTGTAAGGTTCGACATCTTTATTTACTAAAGAATTTGCACCAATAACTGAACCATTTCCAATTGTAATCGGTCCAATTATAGTAACTCCATAGCTTATCAGTACATCATTGCCAATTTCAATAGAATATTTACTATTTTCAATGTATTTAAATTCATCAAACTTTTGAGATTTCACATAAGTAGTTCCACATTGTTTTCTTGTTGAATAAAATACCGGGCTAGAAGATACAAAAGTGTTAATCGGATGCTGCGCAGATGTAGCGAAAATATTTGCACTAATTGATGTATAATTACCGATTCGAGCATTTAAATTGCAATTACTTCCAATGTATGTGCATCTACCAACATTTCCTCCAACGATTGTATTATCTCCAATTTTATTATTCCCGCCAAAAATTGTTTTGAAAATAACTCTACTTCCATGTCCTATTGTAACATTCTTATATTTAATGCTTATGTAAATGTTAAATATCGAGAATATAATTCGTTTTAAATAATATTTAAACAATTTCGTTCTCCTTTGGTGTTGATATTTCTGAATTATAAATTGAGTTTATACATAATGCAATAAACATAAAAAAATGTATTTCTGCAATATAAGTTGAAGATAGCATTAGCTTAACAAAAACCAAAGGAGTAAAAGCTAAAATAAGTAATTTAAGGTTTTTGTTTTTATTTAGAAAAATTCCATAGAAACTTGCTAAGAGAAGAGTTAGTATTAAAGTACTTCCAATGAATAAACCATATTGTGAAAATAATTCAATGAATAAATTATGGGAATAAGATACATGTGTTGTACGCAGTTTATTTGCACCTGCCAATCTATCCCCTGCCATTCCTAATCCAAAAATAGGATTTTCTTTAGCGATATCAATTGAACTATCGAAATATCGCAGCCTACCATTGTCCCAAGCTACTTCGTCAATTAATATT
This sequence comes from Candidatus Delongbacteria bacterium, assembly GCA_027858795.1. The sequence goes on from JAQICF010000036.1 coordinate 5,307, forward strand.
TTATTTATTGTTCTACTTTTAATATTATAATCTTCTAATAACTTTGACAACGTTTCTAATTTACTATAAAAATTATCAGATAAAATAAACAAAGATGATAAGATTGACAAAGAAATTAGTATGAGACTTATCTTTTTTTTCAAATTGATAATACTATATAATACTAAGTAAGAAATTATGGAAAGTAAAGCACCCCTACTGCCATTTGTTATTATAATGAAAAGACCAAGTAACGAAAATATCAAATTATAAGCATTAAATTTGTTTAATAATGCAGATAATGATAATAATACAGATGGTAAGATAACGTAAGCAAAAACCATATTGTATTCAAGATAGTTATTTTGATTAGCTTTAATGAAAATAGAAAGTAATGCAAAAGAAATTATAAAGTATGATATAGTTGTTAAATAATTCATCAAAATATTAATGCTTATAATTGATCGGGTAAAGAAATATGCGGGTAATACTTGAGAGATCAAGTAGTATAAAGGCATAAGTAAATGTGGTCTATTTTGAGGGAAGAAGGAATAACTCACACCCCACAAAAGTAATATTGTCAAGGGCACAAAAATCATATCTTTCGAAATTTTCACTTTATTTAAAAAAATAGCCCAGAAATAAATCAAAAATAATATTGATAGATATAAAATAATATCAATTTTCCTGAAAGAAGGAAGTAGTTTTGTTGAGAATACTGCTCCAATTACAATTAATGGATTGAAGATAAATATTGCACATAGAGCAATGATTGAGTTAAAATCCTTAGTAGGTTCTCTTTTTTTATTTTCAATATTAAATTCTAAATTTTCCAATTTATTACTTTAATTTATTTAAAAATGTATCCATCAATTCAGAAAAGTTTGTATAATTAAATTTGTTTTTCTGATCTAACTTACTAATTGTTTTATCTTTTGAAATATTAAGAATGTTCTTGAGTTTATTGTTGAGCTTTTCAATTTTAGAGATCTCTATCCAGAAACCATTTACGCCTTCGACAAGGAAATCATCAAGATTACTTGTTTTATTCGTAATTACAGGCGTGCCACAGCTAATAGATTCAACAAATTTTGTAGGGAATCCCGCATTATTTACTTTAGTATTTTCTCTAACAAAAGCAGAAAAATTAGCATTAGTTACTTCTTTGATTACTTCTTGGTGAGGTATTCTTCCTAAAAAAGCAACAAATGTATCAATTGATTCAATTTGTTTTAAAGTATAATCATATTGTTTAAAAAAGTTATCTTTAGAAATTCCTATAACTCGAAATTCTAATTTTGCTTCAATATTCTCGATTTTTAACATAGTATCTATCAAAATATTTATTTTGTCCTTACCTCCGGGAGAACCAGCATATACGATTGTTGATTTATCTCTTTTAGGTAGTATCTCTACTTTCCATTTTTCATCTTCTAAATCCACAAGTGGAGGTAATTGTATTTTATTTTTCACACTTCTATAATAATCAAATAGATATTTACTAATACAGATCAAACCATCGTATTTTTTATTGAAATATTTCATTCGAAATTCTGAATCGAGATATTTTATTATACCCATGATGCTATTAGGTTTGTGATTATACCATTCAGTAATGTCAGCTATTATTTTAATGTTATTTCTTTTACAATGTTTAAGCAATTTTGCACTTGCTATTGCAGGGAAGTTATAAGTAATAATGAAATCAAATTTAAGATCCGTAAGCTTAATTAATTCTAAAGTATCATTTATTGATGTTACATATTTAATCCATTGTTTAAATGATTTTGGGTAAGGGATTGAATAAGTTTCAAAATTCTCAATTATTTTGAATGAATTTTTTAAAATAAGTACTTCAGTTTTATTAGTGCCCATTAAAACTAAATTATAACCAATGCTCCTCAATAGTTTAGAATTTGCAATTACTCTTTGTGCTGCAGCATTTTTATCAGGAAGTTCAAAACCACCAATATATAGAATATTTTTTTTCAAAGATTTCATTATTTCTCTATTCCAAAAATTTTCCTAAGTTCTTTTTCTTTAGCTTTATATGTTAAGTGACCAATATGTAATGATTCTTTTTTAGCTTTTTCAAGGTATTCATCAACGGATTTTATTCTTTTTGCAGGTACTCCGACTGCAATTGAGTTATCAGGAATATCTCTGGTGACTACAGCACCTGCTCCGACAATAACATTATTTCCGATATTAACTCCAGGCATTATAATTGTGTTTATACCGATATAAACATCATTGCCTACAGTAATTGGTTTGGTGATTTCTAAATCAGGGACAAATTTCCTTAATATCAATGTGCCACCATCATGATTGATAAATTTCACACCGTTTGTAATATGAACATTATTCCCAAGTGTAATTAGCCATGGCTCTGTGCTAAACATTGAAAAGCTACTGCAATAAATATTAACCTTACCTTTAATATTCACACCAATATATTTTGCGTATTTAACTGGATACATCTTTGCGTATACTGCATAAAATAGGAGATTTACTTTACTTATGAGTCTAAATAACCGTTTCATTCGAATTATCCTTATTGCAAATATTTTTAATTACTTTCATATATTCATTGATCACAATATTTCGATCAAATTCCTTCTCTACTTTGATTCTGGAATTTTTGCCCATTATAACTCTTTCTTCATCAGTTAGTTCAATAAACTTTATTATACTTGCTTCCAAACTTGATGCAGACTTTGGTTCGAACAAAAAACCATTATAGCTATCTACTACTATTTCTTTACAGCCTGGAATATTACTTGCTAACAGTGGTTTTCCCATTGCAGCACCTTCTAAGAGAACATTTGACATACCTTCATGATATGAAGGATTTATTATACAGTCAGCTTCTTTAATCTGTTCGCGAACATCTTGGGACCTACCAAGAAATTCAACATTATGTGTACTCTCTAATAGAATTTTATATTTTTCTTCCTCAAAAGAGCCTACGATTTGAAAAAGAACATTTTTACATCCTGCTGAAATTGCTTTATAAACTTCAAATAGTTCATCAATACCTTTTTCTTTCATTAGTCTACCGATAAATAAGAATTTTATTTTTTCATCTTTCTTTGTTTTTTCTAAAGGAACTAATTTTGTCAAATTAACACCAGATCCTGGTATAAGCTTTGTCTTTTCTTTATCAACAAGCTTGTTTTGTAAAAAGAAATCTTTATTATTTGAATTTTGAAAAAAAACTGTATTTGATTTGGAACAAGCATATTTGTAGAGGGTCTTTATTAAGAATTTCAATTTATGAGAAATTAAGGAAGTACCAATACCCGTAACATTCATTATAACCGGTATGTTAAATTTATTTGCGACATAATTTCCGTAAATGTTAGGCTTCACAGTGTAAGTCAATATAATATCCGGATTGATTTTTTTAAGGATCCTTTTATATTCATTTATAAGTTTGAAATCTTTAAATGGATTTATTCCTCTTCGGTCAATATTTGTATAAATATAATTTGCTTTCAAGCTCAATAATTTTTGTACACTAATATCATCTTCTAGATTTGGTACTGAAAAGTAGACAATGAAATTATTTCGAATTAATTCTTCTATCAATTCTTGCCTAAAATGTAGTAAACCACCTGCTGAGTTAGCTAATATTAAAATTATATTTTTAGACATTTGTTTTTTTGATTTCTATCCTGTCATGTTTCATCATTATAATATTTTCTTCGTAGATTCCAATCTGCGGTTTATTCTCTATTCCTCTTAGGTTATTCAAAATAAACTTTGGAAAATTCACTCCACATTCAAAGGCTAAAGGATAACCACCTCCGAATCTTGGATTTATTTCAGATATATAGAATTCGTCACCAATTTGAAAAACATCAATATCAATTGGTCCAATTAAATTTGTTTTGCTTACCAAATTCTCAACGATACTAAATAATTTTTCGGATTTTATGGATTTAGCCTTATCTGTTTCACCTGCTCTCATTGAGATTTTTTCTTTTATAAATATCGAAATTATTTTTTTCGAAACGAGATCAATATAAACATCAATGCCAAGTTCTTGACCATTTAGAAATTCTTGTATGATCATATTTTTTGCTGAATTAAAAATAACTTTAGCTTCTTCTAAATTGTTTACTTTATTGATATTTAGACTAGCACTTCCTTTTTGAGGTTTGATAAAAACAGGAAACTCAATTTCTTTATTTTCTAAAGCATTTTGAAATTCACTAAAGGAATTGTATGTTTTAGGGAAAAGAAAATCATTCTTTCTACAGAATTTTAAAGTTTCATATTTATCAAGCCATAATTCACAATCTTTATATGGAGATACAATTACTGTAACTCCAATATTTTTGAAATCATCTTTATGTTTTGCTAAAAGTGATAACTCAGGGTCAATCAAAGAAAAAATGGCTGATATGTTTTCCTTTTTACAAATATCTAATAAAGCGTTGACATAATTGGGATCATCAATTCTTGGGACAATATAATTTTTATTTGATAGGTAAGTTGCAGGAGCAAGATCGCTACAATCAGTAGTGATTACTTTTCCAGAATCTTTAAATTCTTTCATGAAGTATTCAATTAATAAAGATCGTCTACCTGCACTTGTAATTAGAATGTTAATCAATTTTATTTCTCCATTCATCAATCGTAATTCCGTAGTAAATAATATCAATAAATTTACCATCTTTCCATTTATGTTTTCGTAAAGTTCCTTCTTTAATAAATCCATTTCTGAGATATACGTGTTGAGCTTTAGTATTGTAATCAAAAGTATGTAGATATACTTTAAATAACCCAATATGATTAAATCCATAGTTTAAAATTAGTTCAGCTACTTCATCAGGTAATTTCTTTCCCAAATATTCTTTTTCCCCAATAGTAATATAATATTCTGCATTCTTATTTTTGTAGTCAATATTAATCAAGCCTGACATGCCTATAACTTTGTCAGTTTCAATATCAACAATTGCAAAGTTTACTTTTGAATTATCAGTTAAAGAATTTTGAAACCATGCTTGTGTTTTAGCTAAAGAAACAGGTATATCAAAACCTAGAGTTTTATTTGTTTCTTCATCGTTTATCCATTTAACTCTTAAGTGAAGATCCTCTTTCTCAAATAGTCTAAGATAAATTCTATTACCTTTTAGCATCTTTTACTCCTGTTGAATGCATTAAGTTAATTCCTTTTTCAAAATATATTGGAATTCCTCCTGTGTGAAGGAATAAGATATTACTTTTTGTTATTTGATGCTTTTTTATAAATTCAGTCATTCCCCAATAGGCTTTACCTGTGTAAACTGGATCTAATATTATTGCATTTGTTTTAAGCATCTTTTTAATAGATTTTGAAATATCGGGATATATATCTGCGTATCCGGTGCCGATATAACTATCATCAAAATTAATATTTTTCTCATATTCGTATTTTGTTTGGGAATTAAAGAAGTCAGCTAGGCTGTTTTGAATTACTTCCTTCCCTCGTGATTCTTTTCTCGCTATACTAATACCGATTATGTTCTCTTTGCCTTTATTTTCTAGTTTTCCTGCTATCAATCCTGCTTGTGTTGTACCCGTACCTGAAGCAAGAAAAATATAGTCGAATTCAATTTTGAGTTCTTTAGCCTGTTCTTGAATCTCTAGGTAGGCATTTAAATAAGCCTGCGTACCTAAATTGCCGTGTCCACCACCTTCGATAAAATATGGCTTATGCCCATTTATGCTGAGTTCATTTAAAGTACTTTCAATTGTTAAACTTGCTTTTTCTGGTGTACACCAAGTTACTTTTGCATCACACATTGAAAATATCAAATCGTTTCCGTTATATTTTAAATCGTCTTTTGTTCCGGTTAAAATTAAATGACATTCCAGTCCGAATTTTGCTGCTGCAACTGCCGTTAATCTACAATGATTTGAGTGGGGAGACCCATATGTCACGATACAATCGGATTTCTTTGATAATATGTCAAACATAAAATATTCCAGCTTCCGGGCTTTGTTTCCGCCAAGAGCAAAATCAGTAAGGTCGTCTCTTTTAATGTAATAATTATTCTTACCATCAACATCAATTTTATGTAACGGAGTCGGTAATCTTAGCATATTGATTTTTTTATTCGACATGATCGATCCTATCCGGTATTTTGTGCTCTGATTCTTTAGATAAATAAATATCTTTCTTTACTAAAATCGAATAAATAGTCATAAAGAAAATATAGAAGTCAAATCCTAAGCTTATTTTTTTGACATATTCAATATCATAAACAAATCTTTCATCCCATGTTCCGGAGTTTCTCAAAACAATCTGTGCATAGCCACTTATCCCGGGTTTTACAGTGAATCTGATTTTCTGTTCTTCTGAATACTCTTCGTATTTTCTTGGATGGTAAGGTACTGGTGGTCTCGGCCCTATAAAGCTCATTTGTCCTTTTAGTATATTGATGATCTGTGGTATCTCGTCAAAGCTGGTTTTGCGTATTATATTTCCAATTTTTGTGATTCTCGGATCATTTGCTTTTGTTCTTAAACCTGAACCTGTTTTAATTGCACCGTCAATCATCGTTCTGAATTTATAAATCTCAAAAACTTTTCCTTTTTTGCCAAGTCTTTTCTGTTTAAAAAAAATAGGACCTTTGGATTCTATTTTTATCAAAATTACAATCAAAAGCAATATCGGGAAAGTAAAAACTAACAATACTAATGCAAATATTACATCAAATATTCTCTTAAATACCAAGTAGAGTTTTTTGTTATTCATCGTATATCTATAGTTTATTAATTCTGTAAAATATAACCTCAAGTATGCTTAAAGTAAAGATTTAAAATTTTATTCAAAAACACTTTTGACAATGTGGGGAGAATCAATTAAATTGGATGAGACAATTATAATTTACAATGGACAATTTACAATTGACAATTAAAAAACTACTATTCACTTTGATCATATTAAAAGTTTTAGCATTATACTCGATAGGATTAAAAGAGTCGAATCCATATAATCGAACCGATAGTATAAGTGTAAACAAAACCAAACTTACAATAGCAATGAGTACATCAGTTCTTGCTATTACAGGTGCATATTACGCTGTTAAAACAGCTTGGTGGTATGATATTTCTCCTGACTTTCATTTTGATAAAGGAGCAGATCTTCACTACTGCAAGAATTTGGATAAAGTAGCTCATGCTTTTGGAGGATATGTAATACAAGATATGTATTACAGAAGTTTTAGATGGTCAAATATGAAAGAAGAAACAGCCTTGTGGACAAGTTTTGGTTTTAGTGTGTTTGTTCAGGTTATGATCGATGTAAAAGATGGTTATGCTCCTCATTGGGGATTTAGTCTGTACGATGTGGGCGCGGGTGCTTTAGGTGCTTCATTTCAGGTTTTTCAATTCTATTATCCTTCTCTTAATAATTTTAAGCTAAAAATGAGCTATTGGTATAAAGATGATGACTACGGTAGCTATCCAAGAGATTATGCCGCAAATATTTTTGAAGAGTTACCTGTAGAAGATTATCCAAATCAAACATATTGGCTATGTTGGAATGTTGATCAGGTAATACCAAAGAAATATGACAAATACTGGCCTGATTTTTTAGATATAGCTATAGGAATGGGGGTTGATGATCAAATTGACTACCCTGATACCAACGGAAGTGTTGAATGGTATCTCGCATTTGACTACGACATAGAAGAAATGGTCAAGAATGTTGATAGCCCGATCATAAAATCAATAGCACATTATTTAAATTACATAAAATTTCCAAGTCCAGCGATAAAATTCACCCCCGAATTCGAAATAAAACCATTTTATTTCTAATGCAGGGGTTAATCCGTAGGGGAAGGCTCCCATGTCTTCCCACCGCGTTAACAAATACCCGCCATTCCCGTACAGACGCGATTTATCACGTCTCCCAACGCACGATTTAAAAATAAATTACGAAATTACACGAAAATTGATATTGTTTCCGTAGGGGAAGGCTCCCATGTCTTCCCACTTCGAATAACCAATGTTACCCATAGCAAGGGGATCTGATCCCCTTGTCAGGCATCGCCTGTGCAACGATGTCAAAAAACCCCATTGGATAAACGCATATATTATGTTAAAACCCCATTGGATAAACGCATATATATATATATATATGATCAAAAACATTGACAATGTCCATACAATGTCATATATTTAAATTATGAAAATATTCAAATGGAATGATGAAAAAAACAGATTACTTCTAAAGGAAAGAGGTATTACTTTTGAAGAAGTAGTACAGAAGATCGAATCAGGAGCTAAAGTAATTGAGACAGATCACCCCAATAAATTAAAATATCCTAACCAAAAGATATTGATCGTTGATGTTGAGGGATATGCTTATTTAGTACCTTGCGTGATTACAGAAGACGAATACTTTCTTAAAACTATAATTCCCCGTCGTGCCTAAAACTATAATTCCCAGTCGCAAGGCTACAAAAAAATACTTGGGAGGCAATAATGACTAAAGAACAAAAAAAAATAAAACTTGATGCATACGAAAATGAAATGTTAGAAGCTTTCGAGGACGGTAGACTTATAATATCTGAATCCCAAAATGACTATCAAAAAATAGCTGCGAATACCATGAAAAAGGATAAAAAGATCAATATCAGAATTTCGAATAATGATCTCTCAGCATTACAACGAAGAGCAGCGAGAGAAGGGGTACCTTACCAAACATTAATAGGAAGTGTGCTACACAAATTTGTAACAGGAATATTAAAAGATATAGACCCTGAAATAAATTCAGGGTGACAAGGTCGAAACACCATTGGATAATAGCACATTCCGTAGGGGAAGGCTCCCATGTCTTCCCACGGCGTTGATGACCTTCCCGGAATCGTGCAATTAATAACGCCCAAAAAGAAAGACCCTGTCCCGATTGATCGGTATCAGGGTGACGGATTATACCCCAAATTCAAAAAGAAAATACTTGCAAGTGAGTAAATTTGCAGTTCAACTGCAATATAACAAGGTTTGAAATAAGATTAGCTACAAATGCAACAAAATACTTCGGCTAATCTGCAACCGAACTGCAAAATAGCCGAACAATTTGTAAAAACACCATTGGATAATAGCAAGTGTTATGTTGAAACACCATTGGATAATAGCACATTCCGTAGGGGCAGGCTCCCATGTCTGCCCACGGCGTTAACGACTTGTATTTATTAAAAAATTATTAAATTATTGCCTTGTTATTTTCACAAAATTATTAAATAATTGCCTTGTATTTTTCACAAAATAAACAAACAATTGCCTTGTTATTTTAAAAATATATTCACATATTGCCTTGTATTATTAAAATATTCGCAGTATATTTTCAAAAACCACATGAGGATAGTATGTACCTGAAAAGAGATATTGACATAACTTTCACAGAATGGAAGAATTCCGAAAAAAGAAAACCGCTTCTTTTGCGCGGTGCAAGGCAGGTTGGCAAAACCGACTCAGTCAGGAATTTGGCAAAGTCGTTTGACCACTATATTGAAATAAATTTTGAATCTGATTCGAAACTAGCCGCAATATTTGAAAAAGACCTTAAAGCGGAAAGAATATGCCGTGAGCTTGCGGCGATTTTTTTAATTCCGATAACCGAGGGCAAAACACTTCTGTTTCTTGATGAAATTCAGGCATGTACCCGTGCAATTCAGGCATTAAGATTTTTTTATGAACAAAAACCGGGGCTCCATGTAATTGCGGCAGGTTCGCTTATTGAATTCGCACTTCAAAAGATCCCGACTTTCGGAGTAGGCAGAATACGGTCGGTTTTTATTTATCCGCTTTCTTTCAATGAATTCCTCTCTGCCTGGGGAAAAGATATGATCCTCGATTTTAAGAGAAAGGGATCACCAGCTAATTCTATTAGTTCACCGGTGCATGATCAGCTTCTTGAATATCAGAAAATGTTTATGCTGACGGGAGGAATGCCTGAAGTAGCGGCTTCGTACATAGAGAAAGGCGATATTATTGAATGCAGAAGAGTAATTGACGATCTGATATATTCTTATATGGCTGATTTTGCTAAATATGAAAACAATTTTCCCGCTGACATACTCAAGGATATTTTTGATTCGGTCGTTGATCAGACAGGAGGTAAATTTGTTTATTCCAAAGCGGGAGGCAGCAGCCATTACCTGATCAAAAAGGGTCTTGATCTTCTGATATCAGCAGGTGTCGTGATCCCCGTACGGCATTCATCGGCTAACGGCATTCCTCTCGGGGCTCAGGTTAATTCCAAAAAGCAAAAAATGCTTATTCTCGATACAGGGATATTTTTGAGGATACTCGGCCTTGATATGGCAGAATACTTTACTTCCGACGATTTTCAAATTATAAATAAGGGTTGTCTCGCAGAGATGTTTACCGGACTTGAACTTATGAAATACAGATCGCCCTACGAACAAAGAGACCTTTATTACTGGCATAGGGAATCGAAAAGCAGTAATGCGGAAGTTGACTATGTATTTTCAAAGAACAGCAGGATCTTCCCGGTTGAAGTAAAAGCAGGTACGAAAGGAAGTATGCAGAGCATGAATATTTTTATGCGGGAGAAAGGCTTGTCTAAGGGTATAAGAGTTTCAACAGAAAATTTTTCAGCTTATGATAATATTGAGGTATATCCCCTTTATGCGGTTGAGAATATAGTGAAAGATTCCCTGTCGTTCCCAAAACGATAATGAATCCCCCTGGATTCCCTGATCAAGTCAGAGAATGACAAGAGAAAAGAAAGATTGCCACACACATTGTGTTCGCAATGACCAACGTTTCCGTAGGGGAAGGCTCCCATGTCTTCCCACCGCGTTAACAAATACGAATCCGTACCATTATTATTACCCATCATACTATTTTTATTACAGAATCAAATCAAATTAAATATCATATTTTAAAGATCAGCCTTAAAACCCAATTTAAAATAATTGGCACGGTTATTGCAATTAAGATAACCATAAGACGAATAAAAAAGGATTGGGTCGACCAATCTCTCCTCCAAGAAATAAATCGACCCTATCTCTTCAAACAAAACAAAATAAAATATAAAGGCTCGAAAATGAAAAACAATGAATGTGACGTGTCAAATGATCAAGAAATGGCTACAAAAGAAATAATCTCCAGAAGAGTTGAACCAACACCTTGGCCAAGATCTGAGAATAGTAATCGATCAACGGATGAACTGACAACTGAAGGCAGAAAATAATGAAGAAACTAAAATCACTTGATAATAGGATCTATGAAATGGTTCTAATATTTTCTCTTACGATTCTAAGTTATTTCTTGTCTGCAACACTTTTTAATCCTGAACATATAATTAATACCTTAGCTTTAGAGCTTGTAATATTTATATCTGCACAATTCATTTTAATGCGTTCTTATAAATTTATAGTACAAATGACTGAAGTCAAAGTAATAACCAGATCCTGAAATAAATTCAGGATGACACTGTAGGGTCGGGCTCCCATGTCCGACCGAAAAACAAAGGGAATAAAAATGTTAAAACAATTAAAATTTTTAGACAAAAGATTATTGGGAGTTTTCGCAATCTTATCAATTACGATATTAAGTTTCTTTTCTTCATTGATCGTTCTTGAACAATCTTTTCATATGAATCATTTAGCATTCGTAATGTTTATAAGAGTAGCACTTTCATTCCTTATTTATAATGAATATAAAATATCATGGTCGTCTGGAACCACTAGATCTTATCTAATTAAGATCATTACCGGCGTAGTAGCCTTTTTAATTTACGCTCCGGTGTTTTTTGTTGTATTTCAACATTCAGGTATAATCATTAACATACTCGTTCTTGAGCTTCTATTCTATCTTTTTTATCAGAACACACTTATGAGTTTATATTCTCATATGATAAAGAGAGGTAACACCAAAAAGAAGATGAAAAATGCAGTAATATATGGTGCAGGTCGTGCAGGTCTAAAAATAATGAATGAATTTGCGGATACTGATTATAGAGTCGGAAATTTTATTGATGATAATACCATGTTGCAACAAAGATCGATCGATGGAATCAATGTTGTATCAAAAGATAGATTCATTAACTTAGTAAAATTAAGCAAATCGTTAAATAATGATATGCTGGTCATTGCTATGCCATCATTAGAAGATAAAGGAATAATCAAAAGTATTTTTGAAGAATTAAGTCCATATTTCAAAGAGATTAAAATTTTGCCTACGATCGAAAGAATACTAGAGAATAAAAGTTTTTTTACTCAATTAAAAGAAGTTGATGTAAAAGATCTTCTTGCAAGAAATCCTAAGGATCTTGATGAAGAGAAAATTAATTCGTTTATAAAAGGGAAAGTAGTTCTTGTTACTGGTGCGGGTGGAAGTATTGGAAGTGAAATATGTCAACAATGTTGTAACTATGAGGCTGAGCGAGTAATTATGGTAGATCACTCAGAATTTAATCTCTACACTGTAAATGAACAACTTGAATGTCATGATACAGTTCCTGTTTTGCAATCAGTACTCGATGCTGAAAATTTAAACAAGACCTTCGAAAAATATAAACCGGATATTGTAATCCATGCTGCGGCTTACAAGCATGTTCCGATGGTGGAGTATAACAAAACGGAAGGGATTAAAAATAATGTTTTAGGAACTCAGAATTGTATTGATATTGCAATTAAGCACCATGTAAAAAAATTCGTACTTATTTCAACAGATAAAGCTGTTAGACCTACAAGTGTTATGGGAGCTACCAAGAGAATTGCGGAACTATATGCTCAAAATTCCAATTGGAATGGTACCGAGATATGTTCCGTAAGATTTGGTAATGTTCTTGGTTCTTCGGGATCGGTCATACCAAAATTCAAAAAGCAGATCAGTGAAGGTGGACCAGTTACTATAACTCACCCTGATATCACAAGATATTTCATGTTAATACCCGAAGCTTGTCAACTTGTACTCCAAGCTGCAGCGATAGGGAAGGGTGGAGATATATTGATATTGGATATGGGAGAATCTGTAAAAATAGTTGACCTTGCAAAAAATCTTATAAAACTTTCAGGTAATACAGAAGTTGAAATTGAATTTACAGGATTAAGACCTGGTGAAAAATTATATGAAGAGTTATTGATCAATGAAAGTGATAAAACAACTGAATATAATTCAATTACCATAGCTAAAGAACATAAATATGATCTACAACAATTAAAAATGGATATCAAAGAATTATTAACTACTGAAGATAAGCTACAAAAGATAAAAGAGATCGTACCAGAATTTATACATGCTGATCTCAAAAAAGCCGCAAAAACCCAATATGCAAAGGATCACGAACATCCTAAAAACTTAATCGCAGTTAGTGATTATGACCACTCTGAATTAATCCCTGCGATGTCATATCGTGAGAAAGTGTCAATGATCATTGCTGGATAAACGATCTATGGGCGTAAATCATTACGCTCACTTTTCTATAAACCCACAGATTCATATCTTGAAAAAAATAAATGCATATCATGACAAAAAACGTTATATTATTAGCTTACTGTAAAGTATAATAAATATTTTATTACGGATGGGTATAATGAAAAGTATTAAATTTGGGTTAGTAGGATGTGGAAGAATTTCTAAAAATCATTTTAAATCTATAGCAGAAATACCTGAAGCAGAGATAATTGCCTGCTGTGACAAGGTAGAAGAAAGAGCAATCAAATCTGCAAAAGAATATAATATCAAAAAGCATTATAAGAATTATACAGAGATGCTTGAAAATGAGAAATTAGACGGAGTTCTCATATGTACTCCCTCGGGGCTTCATCCTCAAATGGGAATACAGGCTGCAAATAAAGGTTTTCATGTTGTAACCGAAAAACCTATGGCAATCGATCTTAGTTCAGCGGATGCTCTCGTAAAAGCTTGTGATGATAATGATGTTAGACTTTTTGTAGTTAAGCAGAATAGACTAAACACAACTATGCAGCTACTCAAAAAAGCTGTTGATAAAGGTAGATTTGGAAAAATATTTATGGTACAGTCTAATGTAATGTGGCAGAGACCTCAAGATTATTATGACTTGGCAAAATGGAGAGGAACTTGGGAGTTTGACGGTGGAGCATTCATGAATCAGGCAAGTCATTATGTTGACTCTTTATATTGGATGATTGGAGAAGTTGAATCCGTTATGGCTGAGACTGCTACAATGGAGAGGAAAATTGAAGCTGAAGATACCGGAAGTGCGATCTTAAAATTCCGTAATGGTGTCATCGGGACTATAAATGTTACAATGTTAACTTACCCAAAGAACTTTGAAGGATCAATTACGATTCTTGGTGAAAAAGGAACAGTCAAAATCGGTGGAATTGCCATAAATAAGATTGAAAAATGGGAATTTTCTGAATATGATGACGATGATAGATTAGTCGAAGAATCAAACTATGAACCTAAGAGTGTATATGGTTTTGGTCATTTACCTTACTATATGAATGTGGTAGATTCTTTATTAGGAAAAACAGAACCTGAAACAGATGGCCGATGTGGAAGAAAATCATTAGAGATCATCAAAGCGATCTATGAAAGCGCAAGATTAGGCAAAAAAATATCTTTACCATTAAAAATATAACCCGTAGGGGCACAATATCTTGTGCCCGAATAACGATGTGGTTGCCCGACAAACAACGACAACAAAACCCGTAAGGGAAGGTTCCCACACCTTCCCACCTGGCGAAATAAAAAAGATTGCCACGGATTTATAAAATCCTCGCAATGACAAAAACAATAGATTTAGGAAATATTTAAAATATGAAAGAAAAAAAAATATGGCTGGCCTCTCCTAATATGGGTGGTTCAGAATTAGATTTCGTTAAAGAAGCATTCGATACTAATTGGATTGCTCCTGTTGGTCCACATGTTGATGGTTTTGAAAATGAAATATGTAAATATTTAAATATAGATCACGCGGTAGCATTAAGTTGTGGAACAGCAGCTCTTCATTTAGCATTGATATTATTGGGAGTAGAGAGAGATGACGAAGTATTATGTCAGTCTTTTACTTTTTCAGCAACTGCAAATCCTATAGTATATCAAGGTGCAAAACCAATATTTGTTGACAGTGAAAAGGAAACATGGAACATTGATCCGGTTTTACTCGAGGAAGCCATAAAGGATAGAATAAAAAAAGTCGGCAAAAAACCAAAAGCAGTAATGTTAGTACATTTATATGGTCTGACTGCCAAGATGGATGAAATAATTTCAATATGTAAAAAATATAAGATACCTTTGATAGAAGATGCTGCAGAAGGCTTGGGAAGTTCTTATCATGGGAAAAAATTAGGTACATTCGGTGATATAGGAATATTATCATTTAATGGAAATAAAATCATCACGACCTCAAGTGGTGGAATGATGGTTTCTAATAACGAAGAATATACTACCAAAGCAAAATTCTTATCTACTCAAGCAAGGGATGATGCACCACACTATGAACATTCACATATCGGATATAACTATAGAATGAGTAATATACTTGCAGGAATTGGAAGAGGGCAGCTGGAAATATTAGATAAACGTGTTGCTGAGAAAAGAAAGATCTATCAAAAGTATTACGAAGAATTAAGTTCAATTGATGGAATTGAATTTCAACCTGAGTTGCAAGATTCTATAGGTAATAGATGGTTGACAGCGATTAGTATAGATGCGAATAAAACGAATGTAACAAGAGAAGACATTCGATTAGAATTATTAAAACATAATATTGAATCCCGTCCACTATGGAAACCGATGCATTTACAACCTGTATTTAAATATTGTGAAAGTTATACAAACGGTGCTTCGGAGCAGTTATTCAAAGATGGACTTTGTTTACCTTCGGATACCAATATGACAAACGAAGATCAGGATCGGGTTATAGGAATAATTAAGGATATCTTAAAATGATCAGCAAATTAAAATTTTTAGATAAAAAAACACTTGGTGTTATAGCACTAATATTAATAACCGCATTTAGTTATGCATTTGCAGCTACATTAATGAGGTCAGAACTGCGGCTTGATCAATTTTTTCTTATTCTTTTTGTGAGGATATTTTTAACATTTACAGTAAAAAAAGATTATAAACTGTCATGGTCTTTGGCATCTACAAGATCAGGAATAAAAAAGATTATGCTGGGCTTTGTTGCATTTGGTTTATACAGTCCTGTATTTATGTATAAGTTCACTGATGATAAATTTATTCTAAATCTTCTAATAATGGAATTGATTATTTACCTATTTACCCAGAACAGTGTAATGTTTGGCTATAAGTATCTTGCATCAAAACCGAAATTGAAAAAAAGCAAAAGTGTTGTAATCTATGGTGCAGGAAAAGCAGGACTAAAACTGTTAACAGAATTCTCTGATACTGAATATAATATTAAATTTTTTGTAGATGATAATAGAAAACTTCAGCAGAGAACAATAGACGATGTACAAATAGTTTCGAAAAACAATCTTAAAAAGATGTTGAATATAGCAGGTAATAAGATAGACCTATTGGTAATTGCAATGCCATCGCTAGAGAAGAATAATGTAATAAAAAATTTACACGAAGAACTTAGTCCATTTTTTGGTGAAGTAAAAGTATTACCCTCTTTGTCAGATGTTCTGCAAGATAAAAATTTCCTCCATCAGTTAAGGAAAATTAATGTAAAGGATCTACTGGCAAGACATCCAAAGGATCTTGATGAGAAGAAGATAATTTCATTCATCAAAGATAAAGTTGTGTTAGTAACAGGAGCCGGAGGAAGCATTGGATCTGAGATATGTCGCCAATGTTGTCATTATGAAGCAAAGCAAGTTATTATGTTAGATCACTCTGAATTTAACTTATATACAATAAATGAAGAACTAGGATGTTTTAATGTTGTACCGGTCTTACAAACAGTTGTAGATCTAAAGCATTTAGAACAGACTTTTGTTAAGTATAAACCGAATATAGTTATTCATGCTGCTGCATACAAGCATGTTCCAATGGTCGAATATAATATTTCAGAAGGAATAAGAAATAATGTGTTAGGCACTAAGAATTGTATCGATCTATCGATTAAGCATAAAGTGAAACAATTTGTATTAATTTCTACCGATAAAGCAGTAAGACCTACAAATGTTATGGGAACAACCAAAAGGATCGCTGAACTATATGCTGAAAATTCAAATCATAATCCAGAGAACTTAAGTAATAATGGAACTACTATTTGTGCAGTAAGATTTGGAAATGTACTTGGGTCCTCGGGGTCAGTCATACCAAAGTTTGCTCAACAGATAGAAAGTGGTGGCCCAATAACAATAACAGATCCTGAGATCACAAGATTCTTTATGCTCATTCCAGAAGCATGTCAACTGGTATTGCAGGCAGCTTCACTTGGTAGAAGTAGCGAAATCTTAATATTAGATATGGGAGATCCGATTAAAATAGTTGATCTTGCCAAGAATATGATCAAACTTTCAGGTCACCCGGATATTAAAATTGAATTTACCGGATTAAGACCCGGTGAAAAATTATACGAAGAGTTATTGATTAACGAAACTGATAAGAAAACTGAGTTCGATTCTATAACAATAGCACATGCACATAAATATGAGATTAGCAAATTAACTCAAGATATTGAAGAATTATTAGCCAATGATGATAAGCTTTCAAAGCTTAAAGAGATCGTTCCCGAATTCAACCATAACTCGCTTTAAATGTCGGGCGTATGTTAATACGCCCCTACTTCCATAAATACAATAATATTTTTCTATTGCTAAACATAGCTAATATTCTTATTTTTACATGTCTAATAATAGTATGTTTTTATGTATCCTGGGAGGAGAGATAAGAAGTGTTAGGTTTTTTAAGGAAGATATTACCAATTCATAAGATTGTTTTTGCTGTGCATGATATTTTGGTTGTTTCAATAACTTTATACCTATGTTTATTATTTCAAGTAGAAGATGTTTACGAAACATCACCTGATTTTATATACGGTTTTTCTTTCCTCATGTTGAGTATGTTAGTAATATTTAAATACAATATGCTGTACAAGTATCAATCATTTTTAAGTGCATCAAGGCAACTGGTATTGATCGTTAAGTCACTTCTGCTTAGTATGACGGTTGTAATATATTTTGCGTTTTTCTTTAAATTTACTGAATTGACCAATGAAAGAATGTTGATATTTACTACTTACACTGTACTGTTTTTTGTGCTTGTTGTTACCCGGATAATCATAATTCCAAATATTTACTATTGGTTAGTAATAAAAGGTAAAATAAAAGTAAATCTGCTTATTGTGGGTGCAGGAAAAGAAATTGATCAAAAAGTTAAGGACCTTACAAATTCCAGAGCAAATTATTATAAGATAGTTGGTTTTCTGGATGATGATGAATCGAAACAAGAAGATAAATACTCCGGCATACCAGTGCTTGGTAAGATATCAGATCTAAAAGAAATTGTTGCTAAATACAAAGTGAACGATGTTTTTATTTCGATCAAAACAATGCCTGAGGATAAATTACAATCTATAATTGACACATGCAAAAGTATCAATAAAACTGTCCATGTCGACTCTATTCTTTATGACATAGTTAAGGAGAGAATGACAGTAGAAGAAATTTCTGCTACAACAGCCTTCCGTATAGTTCCGTCCAAAGTGAGAACATTTTATACTTCAGCAAAACGGCAAATGGATCTATTTATAAGTATGATCATGATCGTTGTATTCTCCCCTGTATGGCTTGTATTATTTATGTTAGTAAAACTAACTTCCAAAGGTCCGGGTTTTTACAGAGCTAGAGTAGTGGGATTAGATCAAAAAGAATTTTATATGCTTAAATTCAGATCAATGTATCATGAGACCAGTGATGATCTTCATATTGATAAAGTTAAGGATATGATAAATAAAAACGAAGCTACTACAAAACTTAAAGATGACCCTAGAATAACTCCATTGGGGAAATTTTACAGGAAGTATTCATTGGATGAATTCCCTCAATTGTGGAATGTTTTTAAAGGCGAGATGAGTCTTGTTGGCCCTAGACCGAACGTACCTTACGAATTGGAACATATGAAAGAATGGCAGAAGAAGAGATTTGATGTTGTTCCGGGGATGACAGGCCTATGGCAAATAAAAGGTAGAGATGAAGTTAAATTCAGTGATCAAATTGTTTTGGATTTCTTTTACATTGAGAATAGAACCTTGATGCTGGATTTTGAAATATTGTTAAAAACAATACCGGTAATGATCTTTGGCAAAGGTGGTAAATAGAATTTATGAATTATTATGACAAACATGCAATTGTAGAGTCGAATTCTATAGGCAAAGATACTAAGATCTGGGCATTTTCTCATGTAATGAAAGACTCAATTATTGGAGAAGATTGTAATATTGGAGAGCATTGTTTTGTTGAAAGTGGAGTTGAGATCGGTGATAGAGTAACAGTGAAGAATGGTATTTCTATTTGGGATGGAGTTAATATAGATGACGATGTTTTCTTAGGTCCTCACATGGTCTTTACGAATGATCTTAAACCAAGGTCAAAAAACCAGAACTATAAAAAAGAAATTACTAGAATAGATAAAGGAGCTTCAATTGGAGCTAATGCTACTTTGTTGTGTGGAATATCAATTGGAAAATATTCAATGGTAGGTGCAGGATCTGTAGTAACAAAAAGCATAGCTGATTTTTCATTAGTTTATGGAAATCCTGCGAAGCATGTAAGTTTTATATGCAAATGTGGTGAAAAATTGATATTTGAAAATAATAACTCAAAATGTGGATGTGGGAATTCGTATTTCCTAGAAACTGGTATTTGTAAAACAAATTAAAATTAAAAATTAGAAGGATATAAAATGTATGATTTTATTGTAACAGGCGGATGTGGATTTATTGGAAGTCACTTTATCGAATTGATCCTTTCAAAAGGATACAGAGTTCTTAATATTGATAAAATGACCTATGTATCATGGGAAAACATAGGTTTTGAGAAACATCCTCACTATAGTTTTTTAAAAGCTGATATAAGTGAAATATCAAATCTTCCAAAATGTGATTATCTGATCAATTTTGCTGCTGA
>JAQICF010000046.1 GCA_027858795.1 Candidatus Delongbacteria bacterium
TCAGCAGCAAAATTGATCAGATAATCACATTTTGGAAGATTTGATATTTCACTTATATCAGCTTTTAAAAAACTATAGTGAGGATGTTTCTCAAAACCTATGTTTTCCCATGATACATAAGTCATTTTATCAATATTAAGAACTCTGTATCCTTTTGAAAGGATCAATTCAATAAAGTGACTACCAATAAAACCACATCCACCTGTTACGATAAAATCATACATTTTTATATCCTTCTAATTTTTAATTATTTCGCATTTGTTATTAACTGATAAGCTATACAAGGTACCACATTTGCATCTCGAATTTTTATTATCAAATATCAACTTTTCACCACATTTGCACATAAAACCCACGTGTTTTGCAGGATTTCCGTAAACTAATGAAAAATCATCTACACTTTTTGTAACTACCGATCCTGCTCCGATCATAGAATATTTTCCAATAGTTATTCCACACAACAAAGTAACATTTGCTCCAATTGAAGCACCATCTTCAACTTTTGTAATTTCTTTTTTATAATTTTGATTTTTAGATCTCGGCATAAGATCATTTGTAAAGACCATGTGGGGACCTAAAAATACGTCGTTACCTATTATTGCTCCATCCCAAATAGAAATACCATTTTTTATAGTAACGCGGTCTCCAATTTGCACACCATTTTCAATAAAGCAATGTTCTCCAACATTACAATCTTTTCCAATAATCACATTCTTCATTACATGAGTAAAAGCCCATACTCTCGAATTATGACCTATATTGTCGGATTCTACTATTGCATGTTTATCATAAAATATCATTTTTTATTTACCACCTTTACCAAATAACATAACCGGTATAGTTTTTAATAGAATTTCAAGATCCATCATCAGTGATCTATGTTCGATGTAAAAGAAATCTAAGACGATCTGATCAGTAAACTTCACTTCGTCTCTTCCCTTTATCTGCCATAATCCGGTCATGCCGGGTACAACCTCAAACCGCTTTTTTTGCCACTCTTTCATGTGTTCTAACTCATACGGTACATTAGGTCTAGGTCCGACCAAACTCATTTCACCTTTTAAAACATTCCATAACTGAGGGAATTCATCTAAAGAATATTTCCTGTAGAATTTTCCAATTGGAGTTATTCTTGGATCATCTTGAAGTTTTGTGGTTGCTTCATTCTTTTTGATCATGTCCTTAACTTTATCTATATGAAGATCATCACTGGTCTCATGATACATAGATCTAAATTTTAACATATAAAATACTTTCTGATCCAAACCTACCACTTTCGCTTTATAGAAACCTGGTCCTTTTGATGTTAATTTTACTAATAGGTAAAGTATCAACCATAAGGGAGACAATCCTAAGATCAGTATTAGGCTGATAAAAATATCAGTTAACCTTTTGGCTGTAAGATAATATGTTCTAACCTTTGAAGGAACTACTCTAAAAGCAGTTGTCGCTGAAATTTCTTCAACCGTTAATCTTTCCTTAACGATATCATACAGAGCTGAATCAATGTGAACTGTCTTATTTATACTTTTACACACATCTATGATTGATTGCAATTCTTCCTCAGGCATTGTTTTTATCGAAATAAACACATCGTTCACTTTATACTCTTTAACAACTTCTTTTAGATCCGCAATTTTTCCTAAAACCGGAATTCCAGAATACTTATCTTCAATTTTATTATCATCATCGTCCAAAAAGCCAACGATCTTGTAATAATTTGCTTTTGAATTGGTAAGTGCATTTACTTTTTGACTAACTTCTTCTCCGGCACCAACAATGAGTAGATTAACCTTAATTTTGTCTTTTTTTACTAACCAATAATAAATATTAGGGATTATTATTACTCTTGTGATCATCAGAACAAAAAACAATACTATATAAGTAGTAATAATCAAAGACCTTTCATTAGTTAATTCTGTGAATTTAAAGAAAAAAGAAAAATATATAACTAAAGTCATACTTGTAAATAAAGATTTTATCAACAATACAATTTGCTTTGGGGCATTTAAAAAAGACTGATATTTATATAGTGAATTATATTTAAATATTACCAACATACTCAACATTAAAAAAGAAAATCCGTATATAAAATCCGGAGATGTTTCATAGACATCATCAACTTGAAACAATAAGCAAATATAAAGTGTTATTGATATTATCAAAATATCATGAACAGCAAAAACGATCTTGTGAATTGGTAATATTTTCCTAAAAAATTCTAACATAACATCTCATAACAATTAGAGTATATCCTACATCATCTCCCCTAAGGAATAAAAATAAGTATATTAGCTATGATTAGCAACAAGAAAAAAGAAACATCTACTGAACATAATATAAGAAAGATTAAACAAAGGATTACAAGGAAGGATAGTAATTTTGCCGTAGAGACGTAGTACCACTACGTCTTATGCAAAAAATTATTGTTCTGACGCAGTAATTCGAAGCTTACAGCGTTTTATGGTTGAACTCGGGAACGATAACTCTAAGCCTGGAAAGTTTATCCGCATCCCCAATCAATTCTTCAATATCTTTTGATAATTTTTCAATATCATATTTATGAGGTTTTGCAATTTGAATTGAGTCAAATTCAGTCTTTTTATCACTTTCGTTGATCAATAATTCTTCATATAATTTTTCACCGGGTCTTAATCCACTGAATTTAATATGAACATTAGTACGACCGGATAGTTTTATCATTTTTCGAGCAAGGTCAACAATTTTTACCGGTTCGCCCATATCAAGAATTAAAATCTCTCCGTCTCTGCCAATTGAAGCTGCCTGTAGTACAAGTTGGCAAGCCTCAGGTATCAACATGAAATATCTTGTCATTTCCGGGTCGGTAATAGTAATCGGTCCACCCAGCTCTATCTGTTTAGTGAATTTTGGTATCACTGAACCTGAAGATCCTAGAACATTTCCAAATCTGACAGAGCAAATTTGAGTTCCATTATGATTTACATTTTGAGCATATAATTCACATATTCTTTTTGAAGCTCCCATAACACTTGTTGGCCTTACAGCTTTATCGGTTGAAATTAATACGAATTTTTTTACATTATATTTTATTGAAAGATCTATACTATTTTTCGTTCCAATTACATTATTCCTTATTCCTTCGAACATATTATATTCTACCATTGGGACATGTTTATAGGCAGCAGCATGGATCACTATATCAGGTCTATATTTTTCAAAAGTCCGTTCGAAGTTCGTATGATCCAAAACTGACTGCAAAACAGGAACAGTATTGTGACACCCAAGTTCTTCATTTATATTATACAGGTCTAATTCAGAGTGATCCAGCATTATAATTTGCTTGCCCTCATAATTACAGCACTGTCTGCAAATTTCACTACCAATACTTCCACCTGCACCTGTAATTAAAACAACTTTATCTTTGATGAATGAAATTATTCTAGTTTCATCGAGATCTTTTGGATGTCTTGCTAAAAGGTCTTTTACATCAATTTGTCTTAACTGAGTTAAAAAATTCTTATCTTGTAAAATTTTGGATAATGATGGTAATATTTTTATTTCTTTAAAATACGGGTTAAGCTCTTCGTATAAATTTTTTATTACATTATTACCTTCAAGAGATGGCATTGCTATAATTAATAGATCGATCTGCTTTTCTGCAGTTTCCAATAAATTTTTCAACTTATTCTTTGATACTATTTGAACACCGTCAATTGTTCTCTGTTGCAATTTGATATTATCGTCAATAAAATATTTGATCCCGTATTCTGTACCTGAAAACTCAGTTAATAATTTCAATCCTGCCTGACCGGCACCATAAATAATGACACCTTTGCTTTTCTTGAAATTTGGTTTAGAAGCTAAGAATTTATATCCGTACATAACACTGTTCTGAATAAATAGAAAAATGATCAATTCTACAATAAGAACTTTAAGGATCATAAAATTATTTAGGTATATATACATGAATATCGGGCTGTAAATTCCAAAAGCCAGTACCGCTAATAATATCTTTATGATACCCGATTTTGTAGAAGCCAGTGACCATGAAAGTTTATAGTCGTTTAATATCAGGAACGATAATACTATTCTAGTAAATATGATTAATGACAAGTGATTAGGATGAGGGTCCGTAGACATTAAAGTTACAGTAAGAATATAACTGAATATCGTTAAAAATAATGTAGCAAATATTCCCAATATCTTTTTATCTAAAAATTTTAATTGCCTGATCATTTATATTGTCTCGTTTGTTCTTGTCATTGCGAGGATTTTTGTAAAATCCGTGGTAATCTTGTTTTTATTATGCGATTCGATCCGTTGCGGGAAGACATGGGAGCCTTCCCCTACGGTAACCCTTTCTTGCTTCCTGTGAAAATCTTTTAATCGTGTTAGGAACGCATTCCTGCGTTCCCTACGATAATTTCAATAACTCTTTCCTGATCTTCTTTTGTCATATTCGTATCTGAAGGTAGGCATAATCCGATTTTGAATAACTCTTCCGAAACTCCATTGGTATAGCTAATACAATCCTTGAATATTGGTTGTAAATGCATCGGCTTCCATAACGGTCTTGATTCAATGTTGTGCTTTTGTAATTCTAATCTGATATCTTCTCTTGTAAAACCAGTTTTATCAGGGTCGATCGTTATAGCTGTTAACCATTTATTACTTATACTGTCTTTTATTTCAGGTTGAAATTCAATTCCGTCAATATTTTTAAAAGCTTCAGAATATCGTTTGAATATTTCTCGCTTCTGCTCAACTCTTTTATCAAGTATTTGAAGCTGTCCTCTTCCAATACCAGCAAGTATATTACTCATTCTATAGTTATATCCGATATGACTATGCTCATAATGAGGTGCATCATCTCTGGCTTGTGTAGCTAAAAATCTTGCCTTTGAAATATAATTTTCGTTATTGGAGATCATCATACCACCACTTGAAGTAGTAATTATCTTATTTCCGTTGAAAGATAATATTCCTATATCTCCAAAATTACCTAATTTTTTTCCCTCAAAAGAACTTCCCAATCCTTCAGCAGCATCTTCGATCAAAGGAATATCATATTTTTTACAGATTTCTTGAATTTTATCTATTTTGGCAGATTGACCGTATAAATGAACTACAATAACAGCTTTGGGTTTCTGACCAACTTTAATAACCCTGTCGTTAATAGCTTTTTCTAAAAGCACGGGATCCATATTCCAAGTTTCTTTTTCACTGTCTACAAATATTGGTTTTGCACCTTGATATGCTATTGGATTTGCTGTTGCTGAGAATGTGAAAGATTGGCAGAGAACTTCATCATCGGTCTTTACCCCGAGTAATATCAATGCTAAATGTATAGCTGCAGTACCGCAACTCAATGCTACTGAACTTTTGATACTTAAGTATTCACACATTTCTTTTTCAAAACCATCGATATGCGGACCGACCGGTGCTACCCAGTTGGTTTCAAAAGCTTCATTTATATAATCAAGCTCACTACCTCCCATGTTGGGTGAAGCAAGCCATATTCTTTTATTTTCTTTCATAATACAACTTTCCGGTAATGTTTTGTTTCGTCATGATGAATTCGCGGTGGGAAGGCGTGGAAGCCTTCCCCTACGACCACGAATTTATACCTTCAATGGTAACGATATTTTTTTTCCTAATCGTGCACTTTCATAAATCGCTTTTATGATCTCGAGAGATTTACGCCCGCATCTTCCATCTGTTTCAGGCTCTGTTTTACCTAATAATGCATCAACTACATTCATATAATAAGGTAAATGCCCAAAACCATAAACACTTTTAGGCTCGTAGTTAGATTCCTCGACTAATTTATCATCATCATCATACTCTGAAAATTCCCATTTTTCGATCTTATTTATAGCAATTCCACCAATTTTAACGGTTCCTTTCTCACCAAGAATAGTAATTGAACCTTCAAAGTTCTTTGGATAAGTTAACATTGTAACATTTATGGTACCAATAACTCCATTACGGAATTTTAAAATTGCACTTCCTGTATCTTCAGCTTCTATTTTTCTTTCCATGGTAGCAGTTTCGGCCATCACAGATTCGACCTCACCGATCATCCAGTATAAAGAATCTATGTAATGACTTGCTTGATTCATGAATGCACCACCATCAAATTCCCAGGTACCTCTCCATTTTGCAAGGTCATAATATGCTTGAGGTCTTTGCCACATAACATTGGATTGAACCATAAATATTTTACCAAATCGACCTTTGTCTATAGCTCTTTTCAATAATTGCATCGTTGTATTTAATCTATTTTGCTTTACTACGAATAATCTAACATCATTATCATCACAAGCATTCACAAGAGCATCTGCTGAAGCAAGATCAATTGCCATTGGTTTTTCTGTGACTACATGATAACCTTTATTTGCAGCTTCAATACCCATCGCAGGATGTAATCCACTTGGTGTACAAATAAGTACTCCATCCAATTCTTCACTATCAAGCATTTCAGTGTAGTTCGTATAATATTTTTTGATATTATATTCTTTTGCAGATTCAATTGCTCTTTCTTCTATCTTGTCACAGCAAGCGACTATTTCTGCTTCGGGTATTTCTGCAATGGATTTAAAATGATTTTTTGAAATTCTTCCACAACCGACTAAACCAAATTTGATTCTTTTCATTATTTTCCTTCCTTAAATACATATTTACTTTCATTATAAGCTAACTTTGATAATATAACATTTTTTATAAAATAATGCATTTTATTTTTTTCTTGATTTATTTTGGGG
>JAQICF010000188.1 GCA_027858795.1 Candidatus Delongbacteria bacterium
CTAAAAATCATCACTCTGTGATACCACAAATTTATAAAATACTTTATGAAAACCTCAGGTTTTCAAACTTTCCTTTTGACCCCGAGGCAAGCCTAGGAGTATTCTCTTTGAATAAAAAAAGCTCAAATTTCTACGAACTTTTCTACAGTTTTATTATAATGTTTTAAATACTTACTTCTTTATCTGGCATCCTCGAGCTATCCTGAAGCCTACTGAGAAAACGTCGGAGAACGTATTAAAGTCGGCGCGATATGCAACTCTGCAATCTGATGTGCCAAAGCCCCAGTAACCACCCCTTATGACAGGGTTGGAACCGTCTGAAGGACCATAAGGGTCTTCAACCGTTCCAAGACTATCGCAAGTTGCATAATAATTAATACCAAACCAATCCCTGCACAATTCCCATAAATTACCGCTCATGTCATAGATACCAAGCTGATTTGGAACTTTTGTCCCGACAGGATGAGAAATACTGCCAGAGTTTAAATCATACCACGCAACATCATTAATTGTATCACTCCCACTATAATGATAATTGTCCGCATTATGTATACCACCTCTTGAAGCATATTCCCATTCTGCTTCTGTTGGTAACCTGTATCCATTTGCACCCCAGTTACAAGTTGCTGCATTCCACATTAAATCATTGCTTGTTGGAATATTTCCCCAGTTGTCGGGATTTGTAGAACTATTTATTGCATAACATGAAGTTAATCCTTCTACGATACTCCGCTTATTACAATAAACCATTATTTCATACCAACTAACAGAATAAACGGGATAATTGTCACCGATTCCAAAAGAAGCATCCGTTTCTAAAGACATATAAGTTACCCATTCTGATTGTGTAACTTCACAAGATCCAATATAGTAATCACTTACTGACACACTGTGAACAGGTAATTCATGAGAGAGACCCTCATTGAAATGATCTCCCATCTCGAATGTACCACCCTGCACAAAGACCATACCGTTAACTAAAGGAGCTATGTGCAGCTCAGTTGACTCACTATAATGTATTGAATAATATGCTCTTACTTTATAATAATACATCTCTAATGAATCATAACCGTTATCTGTCCAAGTTATAATATCCTTACCTACTGTTGCATAATTTGTTACCCATAAGCCATTACTAACCTTACGATCTATTTTAAAGCCATCTTCTCCGTTTGAATTATCCGACCAATTAAGTTTAAGTGATGTTGAAGAAAATGCTGTAGCAGTTAGATTTGTAGGTGCAGGAAATAAAATTGAATAACTATTAGTGACATAATCCGAACTATAAATACCTTTGAAAACTTTGACCTGATATGTAACCGAAGAATATCCTTTATTTAAAATTGTACTATCAATAAAAGTAGTTTCAGTTGTAGTTACAATCTCAGTGAAAACACCATCATCTATCTTCCTTTCTATAACAAAACCATCTTCACCATCATTATCATCCGACCAGCTGACTGTAAAAGTATAAACATTATTTTGTATAACTTGCAGGTTGGTAGGTGCCTGCGGTTTAATCCCGAATTCAATCTCTAATTCAGTTTCAGTTGCATCATCATCTTCTGCAACTACTTCGATTACATGTTCTCCAATAGCCAAATCCGTTGTAGCGATATTAGCATCGTAAGGAAAAGTTTGGACAGAAGCAACACCTACACCATCTAAATAAAATCTTACTTCTTCAATGTTCCCGTCACTGTCTTCTGCGTTAACTTTTATCTCAACTGTATCACCTGAATTATAAGCTGTATAAGGTGCAGGTGAAGTTATCTCACAAATCGGAGCTCCGTTTGTAGGTTCAGTTGAACTATCATCACTGCTACATGACCAGAAAATCAATCCAGCAAATATTAAAATATATACCAAAAACATCCACTTCTTCATTCTATTACCTCAAATATTTATTTACTCAAAAAGATAATTACAGTATATAAGTTGATTAGAAGATAATCAAGTGAAATATTTGGAAGATACGTTATTTTTATCTTTTGACTTACCAAGCTTATAAAATAGGATACCTACAGCTTGTGTACCTCTTATCATTTGTTTTTTGATCTGTACTTGAGCAACAGTGAGAGTACCATTGAAAAAAACAAACCCCGTCTGCTATTCGATAAGAGGCAGATGTGTTGTAAAGAGAATATTTAGATGAGTATAAAAAAAAAGACCCTCAAATAAATTCAGGATGACGAATAAACAAGGTAGCTTTAGCCCCTTGCAATATCGTATTTGGGTTGCCCCACACACATTGTGTTCATAATGACGATATAAAAAAGGGGATAAATAAAATTGTCCCCTTGTGATATCCGGGCAGGTATGGGAACCTGCCCCTACTCAGTATTATTTTCTATGAATAAATAGCGATAAATACACCTGCCGCGATTGCAGATCCGATAACACCCGCAACATTCGGACCCATTGCATGAGCTAACAAATAATTCGATTTATCCTGTTGCAAACCAAAGTGATGAACAACCCTTGCAGAATCTGGAACTGCAGAAACACCCGAAGCTCCGATCAGAGGATTTATCTTTTCTTTCAAGAATAAATTCATAATCTTTGCAAACATTAATCCTGAAACGGTCGCTACACAGAATGATGCAAGACCAAGACCAAATATCAACAATGACTCTTTCGTTACAAAAGTTGATGCCTGTGTACTTGCTCCCACTGAGAAAGATAGAATTATAGTAGCTGAATCTAAGATCGCATTACCAGCCGTTTTTGATAATCTGTCAGTAACTCCACTTTCCTTGATAAGGTTACCAAGCATTAACATTCCAACAAGAGTTATAGATCCTGGAGCTATCAAAGCTGCGACGATGAACACCATGATAGGAAAAAGTATCTTTTCTCTCTTAGATACTCTTCTTGAAGGCTTCATCTTGATAAGTTTCTCTTTCTTAGTGGTCAATATCTTCATGAATGGAGGTTGTATCACAGGAACCAGAGCCATATATGAATATGCTGCAATAGCAATTGGTCCTAAAAGTTTTGGAGATAGAATTGATGCAATAAATATTGAAGTAGGACCATCGGCTCCACCTATGATACCTATTGATGCTGCGGAGAGCTGGTCAAATCCTAGTGCCAAAGCACCTAGGAAGGTCGCAAAGATACCTATTTGCGCTGCTGCTCCTAGTAATAAAGATTTTGGGCTGGATATCAAAGCTGAAAAATCAGTCAAAGTACCAATACCAAGGAAGATCAATGGTGGAAAAATACCTACCCTGACACCCCAGTAGAGCAAACTGAAAACACTGTTCTGAGCATTTCCGTTAGCCACGGTATCATAGACACCGATAGGAAGTCCTGCCATATAAGGTATGTTACCCATGATCACACCAAATCCAATAGGAAGTAACAATAACGGTTCATATTTTTTTACGATCGCAAGCCAAATTGCAACCGCACCCAGAACAATCATTATTACATTATCAAAATGTAAATTTGCAAAACCTGTATTTGAAAATAAAAGAGATATAGTATCCATTATAATTGTTCCCTGATTATTCTATTGTTGCAAGAACATCCC
>JAQICF010000110.1 GCA_027858795.1 Candidatus Delongbacteria bacterium
TTAATTGAATTATTATTCGCTAATTCTACATCCTTGATCTCACATATATAAATATTTTCTCTATTCTTATACCCATTCCCGTTAAAAACAAACCAGTTCTTTGTTGGATGCCAAGCTAAAGATCGATCTTTCGTATAAAATTTACTTTCTTCCGAGGAATTATTATCGATTTTAGCAGATTCTATTCTGAGCATTGTTTTAGTAATAACATTATATAAAAACAGCTTTGTAGTCCTATCTGCTTCCATACCAACATCAGAATCATATTTAACTTCGAAACTTATAATATTTTCGCTAAAAGGAGCAACCTGCAAATTACTTATGATACCTTTTATCTCAGGATCTTCGCTTGCTACTAAATTTTCAATTGTGCTTAAATTGGTCAGTCCATCTTTTTTTGATAATTCAAGATCAAACACTATTGTCGATTCTAAAGGAATAGGAAATTCAAATTCGGTATCGTCAACGTCTTTTCCTAATAATGTTATACTCTTAGATGCTTGGCTAATATAAATATAATATTTCCCACTACTTTCAATCCCTGATTTCACAATATCGTTACCTTCGAATTTTAATTCCTCAACATCGGACTTTACTCTTATTAGTGCACAGGGCTTCCCTGTATCATCATTCATTTGATTTCTTCTACCTGCAAGATCCATTTTATTTTTATTAAATGATATGATATCGAACTTTGCACTGAACAGGTATGCTGTTGATATTAATAGTAGTAATATTATCTTTTTCATGTCGATCACCTATTATTTCTTTGATAATTCCTTCTGTATATTTTTACTTTCCTCAAATATAATTCGGTAGAGCTTCGTAAAAAACTCTTGATTATTTGTTTTAACTGTTAAGTTATTAAGCGTAGTTAATATTTCATTCTCTCTATTCTTATCTTCTATTTCACTCTTTAAAGACATAATTTGTTCAACTACTTCAAATCTTTCCATCAGTAGCTTTACTATATCTTCATCAATATCGTCTATTTTACTTCTAAGCTCTTCTAATTTCATAATAAACTTCTTTTATTCATTTACCTATAATTATCAGCTTGTCAAGCTGATAATTCGGTGAATTACTTTTTGAACATCATAATTAATTTTTGCTGTAATTTAGTTATTTTTTCCCTGTAAGCCAATAATATTATCGAAATCATTGCTAGCATTAATGAAAATGCTGCCATTATAATTGAATTGTAAACTTCCGTACTTACAGTTTTACAAATATAAGGTAATTTCTTTTCTTTCACAAACATAGGATAAACTACGTTTAACTTATCCGAGGCTGGTAATTTATCATTATACTTTTTTCTTAGATCTATCTCAAAATCTTCAGTAGCTTCGTTTACGGCTGTATGTAGTTCTCTATTGCCAAATGGTTTTTTAAATCCCTTCCTTAAAATATCCAATTTATTTAATATCTCGGTTTTCTTCTGTTTGTATGCTTTTTTACCGATCACTTTAATATGCATTTTTTTATTTCCGATAAACTCATCTAAAATTTCTTGTAGATCATCTTTTTGAGCATGATAGCTATTATATTTGTCCTGAGTTATGCATAAACTTTCTAATCCCCATCTTGAAACCATTATCTGACAAATTTCAGGTATCGCAACTTCTTTATCAACAAATAGAGATTTGTTAATATCCTGAAAATTTACTATGAATCCAACAAATATGATCATAGGTACTTATATCAATGGAATTATATTTTGTGCAGCTTTAGTTGTTAGCTTTGGTAATGATGAAATAAATAATCCCATTGAAGTACTTGCGATAGAAACCAAAGTCAAAATTAATAGGTAATCTAAGAATAATTCTTTCAACTCTAATATCCAGAATCCAACCAAAAGGAATAAGAAGTTCTGTACTATTGAAAATACCATTAATGTTAAAAACTTAGATACATAATATTCCAAACTGTTAATATTAAGCATTTTCTCTCTTAGAAGGATCGTTGCATCTCTTATGATTTCATCTACACTGTTGGAGAGTGCAAAGAAAATTGAAACTATGACAGATAAGAAAATGAAAGTTATCAGATACTTATTATCGTAGAGAGAATACTCTTCACCAGGAATATATTTCAGTAGAAGGGCAATAATTACACCAAGTATAGGAGCTTCCAAGAAAGTAATTGCTA
>JAQICF010000273.1 GCA_027858795.1 Candidatus Delongbacteria bacterium
GTTAGAACAATCTAACAGGAGGGAATATGAAAAAGTTTTTCTCATTAGTTCTGATTCTTCTAGCGTTGGCATTGCCATTGAATGCATCTGTTCCTGCATATACTGACTGGGAATGGCAATTTGACCACTGGGTTTATACTGGTGAAAATCCATATCCACCGCCAGTACCACCACCAGCACCACCAAAAATTGGATAAAGAACTAAAAGGTCATGCAAAGAGGCATGACCTTTTCATAGATAAAATAATTTTGAGATAGATGTAATGACTGAAAAGAAGGAAAAGAAGATTCTGCCGATATGCTCTTTCTGTGATAGGATAAGAGATAGAGAAGGAGTTTGGAAAAAAGTAGATACTAAGATCTACAAATTTAAGGAAGTTGCTCTTTCTCACAGTGTTTGTCCTGAGTGTAGGAAGAAGTATTATAAGGGAATATAAAGGACAATTAAGAATGGAAAATTAAAGGAGAAGAAAAATGAGTTGTTATAAAGAGTATGAAGAATGGATAAAAGAAAATTCGTCAAAGGTTAAGAAAGATATAGTAATTATAGCATATGATGTAGATAAGGATAATCCAGAAATTCGTAATGAGTTAAGAAATTATATTGAAGAAGATTTAAAAGGAATTCGTCGGACGGAATCCGTATATGAATTTGATACAACTAATGATGAGATAGACGGAAAGAAAATCGTTTCTAAAATAAGGGGAATAATTAATGAAAAAAGTGATACTGTTTATATCTGGTTCTTTTACCTAGACAAGGATCGTGAAATTAACAGACTTAAAATTGGAAAATAATCAAAATATAAGGAGTCCCACCATGCCTAAACGAATAATTATCTGTGCCGATGGCACATGGAATCGACCTGAAAAGAATTTGAAGAAAGATTTTCCTACTAATGTTCTTCGTTTGGCAAGAGGTATCAAGTCTATTGGTTTAGATGGTATTCCTCAACAAGTGTTCTATGACTGGGGAATTGGATCATACCACGACAAACATATTGGTGGTATCACCGGTAAAGGATTGCATAAGAATATTGTTGATGATTATCGCTACATTGTTCAAAATTACTCCGACGGAGATGAAATTTATCTATTTGGGTTCAGTAGAGGTGCATATACTATTCGTTGCCTATGCGGACTTATTAATAACTGTGGAATTATCAAAAGATCGGATGCTCCTTTGATCCATAAAGCATTTAAACATTATAAAAGGAAAGGGAAGAATTTTAAGCCAAGTGGTGTTAAATCAGTTGAATTTAGAAAGAAATATTCGCATCAATCCAGAGAAGTTAAATTTGTTGGTGTTTGGGATACTGTGGGTGCAATGGGTCTTCCTCTTTCGTTCTTAGGATTATTTGAGGATAAAGATGTCTTTTATGATACAAAAATAGGTAAGAATGTTCGTATTGCAAGACATGCTTTGGCTATTGATGAGCATAGATCTGATTTTGAACCGACTATTTGGAAACCTAGAGATAATATGGATATGAAACAAGTTTGGTTTGCCGGAGCTCATAGTGATATCGGTGGTAGTTATAAACCTGATAAGGATGGAACTGTATTGGCGGATAATGCTTTTGACTGGATGATCAAGGAAGCGAGTGTTTCAGGTTTGTCAGTAGAAGCACATTTAGAGCAAAGTTTAAAAACAAACCCGTTAGCAACTCTTCATAATTCAAGAAAAGGTTTTTTTAGGATAAAGGGAAAGGATTATCGTCCGATTAAACATAAGGAAGGTAAAGTTTTGATTCATGAGTCTGTTAAAATTCGTTGGCAGAAAGATTCTAAGTATAGACCTAAGAATTTGAAGAAGTATGTTGAGAAGTATGGATGGGATGGAGTTGTTGTAAAATAAGATGGAAAACAAAAAACTATTGGAAGAGAATTATGAAATGTAATTATAAGTGCCCACATTGCGGAACTCGGATGGCAGAAGAGTTTGAAGAAAAAGGAGAAATGAGAGCATTTGCGAACTTGAAGAAAGAGTCTAAGTACAATAAAGACCCGCCTTTAAATTGTCAGTAACTGAGTGAAGTAATAAATAAATGACAATTTAAATAATATTAAAGGAATGTAATAATGAAAAATATGATAAAAGTAATACTTGTTCTAATCTTCTTGATTAGTCTTGCAAGTTGCGAGAAAAACTCTGTGTCTACTGATGATAACAATTGGACAGCAGAATTCAGCACACCGAATGAAGAAACAACAATAAGTAAATCAACAGAAACAGATGCAGTAGTTGATTTTGATTTCCACAATGGTGGTTTAGAGTATGTTTACAGCAAGTTGTTGGAAGTGAAAGAAAACCATTCCCAATCAAAAACCGCAGAAGAAAACTGGTGGGGTAACGATGTGAATTTAAAAGAAATGACACTTTCTTTCGTACAAGGTTATTTCTTTCAGACGTACGGAGATCAGATAGGTGAATTAGAGTATGATAAAGCCTTAGAACCTGGTTTGATGGCTGCTCAAATGAGTGCAGACGATGCAATTGAATATGTTATGTTGTCAAATTTGAACACAGTTACTAAAAGTTATATTGATCAAATTCTTTCTATTGATATGAAGAATTTTGGAACAGTAGAATCATCGTTGAAGAAAATTCGAAATGATGCAAGAAAAGAACTTTCAGGAGATGATCTAGCTACTGTTTTAAACATAATTGAAATTTCATTATCTTCAGCAAAATATTGGAAAGATAACCTTGATAAGTGGGCAGCACTTTTTGAAGAAAGCGAAGAACAACCTGCTTATGCAAGTTGGTGGGAAAACATTTTAATTGGTGATATGGCTGGTGCAGCAGTTGGTCAGATTGCAGGAGGTGGAGACGGTAATATTGGAGGAACTGCATCTCTTGTTTCTTCAGCAGTAGTAGCTGTTGTAGAATTATGGGACTGGTGGTTTTAAATAATTAACAATATCTGGGGTAGTATTACAACTTCCCCAGATATTATTCTATAGGAGAATCGGAATGAAAAAATGTATTATTTCTGCATTGCTAGCAATAGTTATAGTTGCAAAACCAATGGGTTTTATTCCCATTAATTCATCAATATCGACAGATGAATTATCCCATAAAGTAGTCAAGAATCCATCTCTTCTTGCATACCAACCGTCAAAATCATTGATGATGTACGTTGATTATAGCAACGAAATTAAGGATTTAGAAAACAAAGGATTATTCCTAACATTGAATAATTTGGGTTTTGGACTTAATGTTGATAAAGATGACGTTATGAATTATGCATTTTCTATAGGAGATAAGGCTTTTGATGGAATTTATTTCGGGTATTGTCTAAGAGCTTATGAAAAAGAATTGAATCCCGAGAGTGATTTTTCTTTAACTTTCAGACCAACAAAGAGAATATCTTTGGCTGGTAATGTTAAAAATGTTTTCAAACAGAATACAGGGGATATTCTCACAGACATAGGCTTGTCAATAAGACCTTTTAAATCAGATTGGATTACATTTTCAGGAGATATTAATATAAAAAATAAAATATCGGATAATAGTTTATATAATATAAGTATGAATACTAAAGTTTTTGATGGAACATTCTTAGAACTTGGGTATTTGAATAAAATTGGAGACAAACCTGAGAATGCACGATATTCGATAAATTTAAACTTTACTGATGCTATATTTAAAGGTGGTTATTTTATTTCAAAAGAATTTTCTGATAAAAATTATGGAGATATGTATGGTTATTTCCAAATTTCAAATAAAAATAATACCCGAATTCGACCTGATGAGAACAACCGTTTAATTGAGATTCGATTAAAAGGAAATTATAGGGATTATTTACCAAAACGATCATTTCTAAGCAATATGATATCAGAATGGAAAGGATCGGAAGAGAAAAGTATTAACAAATTGATAAATCAAATTAATCATTTAAGAAGTGATCCTGAAGTTTATGGGTTGAAAATTATTGTAGATAAGTATACTATGTCTTACACACAAAAAGAGGAATTGCGAAAAGCTTTATCTGACTTTAAAGATAATGATAATAAAATATACACTTACTTCGAAAATGCTGATCAATCCGATTATTATTTAGCTTCTGTATCGGATAATTTATACATGCATCCATTAGGGAATCTTGGCCTGAGCGGTTTTAGCACAGATCTAATTTTACTAAAAGGATTATTTGATAAAATTGGTATAAAATATCAGATAATAAAAAGAGGAAAATATAAGAGTTATACCGAGTTGTTTAGTAATGATTCTGTCAGTAATGAAAATTTAACTCAAGTAAAAAGAGTTCTAGAAAATTTTGATAGAATAGTTAAAACTGAAATAAAGGGAAGTCGTAACTTAACAGATATAGAAGTAAACAAAATATTCAATGAAAAACCTTATTATAATGCCAAGACAGCATACGATAATAAGTTGATTGATGGTATAATTACTTTAGATAAATTTAATAGTGAGATATATAAAAATACTTCTAAAAAACTCAAAATCAGAAATATTGAATCTTACTTGTCAATGGGTGAAGAAAATAAGAAATGGACGGCAATTTCTGATAAAAAGATAGCTTTGATTTATGCAGATGGGACTATCAATGATGGAGAAAGTAGCGAAGGAAATATACTCGCTGGAAATACAATGGGTTCGACTACAATTATTAAATTGTTGAAACTAGCAAGAAGTAATATACAAGTGAAAGCAATTGTTTTACGAATAAACTCTAATGGTGGAAGTGTACTAGGTTCAGATAAAATATTACATGAGATTAAGAAGACACAAGAACAATACAAGAAGCCAGTAATTATTTCAATGGGTGATGTTGCTGCTTCTGGTGCTTACTGGATGTCATGTTTTGCAGAAAAGATTTATGCGGATAATTTTACGCAAACTGGGTCAATAGGTGTTTTCAGCATGTATCCAGCAATTGATAGTTTAGCCACATCACTTGGCATAAAAACTCATAGAGTAAAAGTAAATAATTTTGCACAACCTTCTGCTTTCAATAAACTGAACAAAGATGAAATTAATTTACTACAAGAGGAAATTGATTATATATATGAAAGTTTCTTGGATAAAGTTGCTGAAGGAAGAGAAATAGATAAAAATAAACTTAAAGAAATTGCTGAAGGAAGAGTATGGACTGGTGAGGATGCAAAGCAGATTGGATTGATCGATGAAATTGGAACATTGAATGATGCCATAGAATATGCTGCAGAAATAGCAAAAGTAGATATAGAAGATAATTATATAGCTGTTTATACCGAACCTTCTAAATTGAATATATCATCTATTTTTAAAGAAGTTATTCTTAGTAAAGAAGAACAAAATCTTCTGAATAAAATTAAGAAGAACAATTTACTTGAAGTAATTTCTTCCGAAGAGAATTGTTTTGTAATTATGCCATACTATTTTAAATAATAATTCAAATATACTAAAATATATTTTTGGGTGGTACTTAGTGACCACCTTTTTTATATCTTTTAAATTGCCACATAGGGTTACTCTTCTAAAAAGAAAAATTAATGCTGGCTAACGGTCATGGCAAAAACCAGTGGTGATAAGCTAGTAAACTCTCTAAGTAACCATTGATATTTTGCCAATGTTAGCCCTTGTTTATTTTTCTTTTTAAGAATTAGTTCTTAAATCCCTATGTGTCAATTTATCATTCTTTCTGTTCAATGTAAAGTATATAATTAAATTATTGAATTTTAAAGATAGCAATAAAATATAAGCGAAAGCGTGAATCAAAAATCAATATATAAATTTAAGTATATTGGGTGAAATAAGTGTTAATATTATAAAAACAAATAATTAGAGTTGACAAGTCATAAGAGTTGTAGTAGTTTACTAAAGTTTTGATTTGCAGGTAATATTGCCAGAGGTACTTAGAAAATATTAGGATGTTGAAATTTAACATAATAGGTAAAACTATGAAAGCACGTATTACAATATTTATAACGCTGATAGCAGCATTTTTATTATTTGCATCAAGAAATATGATAACCTGGGAAGACTGGTACAATACAGAACATGGAGATGCTTTATACAGCATTAAGCAGACAGCTGATTCAGGATATATCGCAGGTGGCTACTACACGTATCAGATAGATCAGGACTGGTATACTCCTCATGCAAGGTTAATAAGATTGGATAAGTATGGAGAAGTATTATGGGAAAGCTATTATGCCTGGTCGGAAATAGCAATTGCTGATATAAAGTCCGTTATAGAAGATTCAGATGGTAATTTTGTTACGACCGGAATTGATATCGGGAGTATATCCATACTGAAATTCGATAAAGATGGTAATCTTTTATGGAATAAGTATTACGGTAGAGGTGATTCAGAAGGATATGATATAAAAGAAAGCCCTGACGGAGGTTATGTTGTTGCAGGTTTAGAGAGGGGGAGGGCTACAAATCCGTTATTGTATCATCCGATGACCACTACGTAGTTACAGGTAAAAATGGCGTTATATTGAAAGCAGACCAATCAGGAGTTATACAATGGGAAAAAAACTACAGTGTTGCACCGGACAGTACAGAGTGGGGTACAGGATTTAGTGAAATAACAGAAGATGATTTTGGTAATTTCATATGTTGCGGAGCAGCGGGAGATGCATTGATCATGAAATTTGATAAGAATGGAGATTCTTTATGGTTTAAGTTTTATGGAAATGTGTTTAAATATGGA
Source organism: Candidatus Delongbacteria bacterium (assembly GCA_027858795.1). Next base: position 6,672 of record JAQICF010000273.1, read on the forward strand.
TTGCAATCAATTGACAAAACTGATGAAGATAACTTAATACTGTCAGGTATATGGCAATGTACTGATATAGAAGAACAATGGAAGATTATGAAAGTTGATCAGTACGGAGATTCATTGTGGACAACAGTATCAGAGAAAGCATCTAAATATGATTATAATAGCCCAGGGGAAATACATAGAACATTTGATGGTGGGTATATAGTAGGTGGGTCACTGGGACCTTCTTACATAATGAAAATGAACGAATATGGGGAGGTAGGGATAGAAAATAGCTATGAACTATTAGCTATGAACTATAAGCTGGAGCAGAACTACCCGAACCCATTTAATAACCAGACGAAAATTGATTACACTTTAGATAAGATATCTGATGTGAAGATAATTGTATTTAATGCACAGGGTCAGAAAGTTTCGGAGCTAGTTAATAATAAAGTAGGTAAAGGAAGGCATTCGGTATTGTTTGATGGAAGTAGATTTAATAGTGGAGTTTATTATTACCAGTTAAGTATAGATGGTAAAATGGTTGATAATAGGAAAATGATTTATTTGAAATAGTATCAAATACTACAAGGGGTTGAAACCCCTTGTTCAGGTAATAGACTGAAGTGAACAAGGTGGCTTTAGCCCCTTGCAGTGTAGTGGATCAAAAGAAAGATGCTGAATCAAGTTCAGCATGACAAGGAATGTGAAAATTGTTTTTCTTGCAATTTAACTAATTAATCATTACAATTATAAATCATAAGCATCGAATAAATATTTTCTATAAAATATTGGGACAAACCATGAAAACACGAATTATAATATTTTTTACACTGATAACTACATTCTTCCTATTTGCAGCAAGGGATATGATAACTTGGGCAGACTGGTACAATACCGATGACAGCGATGAAATATTCAGTATAAAGCAAACAGCTGATTCAGGTTATATAGCTGCAGGATATTATTATTACGAACTCAGCCAGGACTGGCACATGATACACGGTAGGCTACTTAGACTTGATAAGCATGGTGAAGTAATATGGGATAAAGGTTACTGCTATGTGGATTCTTATCTTTCTTCAATAAACTCTATAATAGAAAACTCTGAAGGTGATTTTATTGCTGTGGGACTTTCTGAATATTATGGAGGACAGGATTACTCTATAATGGTCTTAAAATTCGATAAAGATGGAAATCTATTATGGCAGAAATTCTACGGATCCGGAGATTCTGAAGGTAATGATGTAAAAGAAACACCTGATGGTGGTTATATAATTGCAGGTAGGGAATCAATAAATGATTCTGTAAAGGTTGCTTCTTTATTAAAGGTGAATGCAAATGGTGATTCATTATGGACTTTGACGAGAGAAAGCGAAGGCGAAGGTAGTTCTCATTTTAATTCTGTTATTGTGTCCAGTGATAACTGTCTAGTAACATCAGGCGGACATGGTCTTCCCGGGATAGTAATTAAAACTGATTTAAACGGGATAGTACAGTGGGAAAAAAACTACAATGTTGCACCGGACAGTACAGTGTGGAGTACAAATTTTAAAGCAATAGCTGAAGATAATTTCGGTAATTTTATATGTTGCGGATCAATCTCCGAAGATGCATTGATCATGAAATTTGATCAAAATGGAGATTCTTTATGGACGAAATTTTATAATAAAGACACATTTAAATATGGAATTAAAGTAGCAGATAAAACATATGATGATAATTTTATAGCTGCAGGATATTACCAGTGCAGTGATACTGAAGAGCAATGGAAGATAATGAAATTCGACTCTAACGGCGATTCGCTATGGACAACAACATCAAGATCTGTATCAAAAAATTTTATTAATTGGCCTGGAGAAATACATCCGACTTTTGACGGAGGGTATATAGTAGGTGGTGATTTAGGTCGCTCTTATATAATGAAGCTGAATGAATACGGAGAGGTTGGAATAATGGAGAATGGACAATTTACAATTGACAATTATAAGCTGGCTCAGAACTACCCTAATCCTTTTAATAATATGACTACGATAGAATATGCTTTAGAGAAGATATCTGATGTGAAGATTTCTGTATTTAATACACAAGGGCAGAAGGTTTCAGAACTGGTTAATAACAAGGTGGGAAAAGGTAAGCATTCTGTATTGTTTGATGGGAGTAGATTCAATAGTGGAGTTTATTATTATCAGTTAAATATAAATGATGAAACAGTCGATAATAAGAAAATGATATATGTAAAATAGTTGCAACAAGGGGATCAGATCCCCTTGTCAGGCATAGCCTGTGCAACAACAAACTGTAGGGTCGGGCTTTACGTTCGACCTAAAACATATGTAAAACAACGAAAGTGATAAGTAAAATAAAACAGATGGGAAGTGAAAAATGAAAAGCGTAAGTAAAACAAAAAACCGGTCGCAACCACCATAATAATAGCAATTACGACCAGTCTAAGTAAGGACATGTCGATTAGAACATTATCCCCACCCCACAAGTGTAAGATAACGTTTTTTTCAGCATGTCCCAAGTTTTTATTGAAAATTAACCTAAGGAGACATGTAAATGAGAAAAATAATTGTATCGGTAATTTTTATTCTGACTATAGTTCTATTTTCCCAAAATATTACTACTAAAGAAGAAACTGAAAAAGCATCTAAAGCATTGAGACCTGATCCTATAAAAGGGCATGTAGAATTGCCTATCTTTTTTGCAACATTTAAAGGGGATGCTGATCCTAAGATGGTTATTAATAGCTTAGATGTTACTGATGCTACCGCACCTGCAATGTTTAGAATGCCAAACGGGCAGATGATAGCTGACTATATCGCGGATAACGCAACATTGTCGTTCTATGAACTTTTCAAACCTGCAGTTGAAGATTATCTGAAAACGGTTACAAAAGAAGCATTAACCGCAAAAGTTGTCTATTATACAAATCCGAATGACCCGGACGGTTTGTGGCGTATGCCTGAAAAAGAAAATTATTTTTACTATAGTAATGGTGATCCGGCAAGCCCAGAAGAAGTTTTCAGACTAGCAAGTCAGGCAGTGATAGATTCCGCACTTGTCTATTATCCCGAACTGTTGACAGTGGATGGGGATTTGAAGGACAACCTTAACTTTTTCTATCCAAGATGTATTTTCAAAGGATCTGACGGTAACGGTGCTCCGCAGGATTTTGACTATACAAATGGACAGGATGATGATGTAAGAGAACTAAGATTCCGTACAGTTACATTAATGGATCCTTATTCCAACCTGAATCAGGTATTATATATAATGGTACACGAGGTTGGTCATATGCTTATGCGACTTGGAGATAGAGGAAATGATGAATCGATTTACTACGGTGGTAAGATTGACGGTGAGTTTATGGGGCTTACAAAATGTACAGCACCACCTTATGACCTAATGTTCCACAACGGTATGATGGGAGCACCTTATAGTCTTTACGGACTTGCACCTGTTCATACATGGGATATGATACATCAGACATATCTTGATTCAACCGACTTTGCAATTTTAAACGAAGAAGATCATGATCTTCATTTTACAAATAATAAATGTGAACAGACTATCAGGAATGTTAGACAGATTCTCTCAGGATCGGATTATTCATCTGATATTAAAAGTGGTATTATAATTCCTATAACAACTGATATTATGGAAGAAAATGAAGAAGTAAAATCGAGAACTTTTAAAAATGTGGAATCCCAAAATTTCCTTATAGAATTAAGATCAGGTACTGATTATGACAATATCGGTGGAGTCGGGCATGATGAAGCAAGTAAAGGTGTATTGATTTCACATATAATCAACTGCTATCAATACAAATATGATCCTTTTTTTTATCCGGATATATTAGTTGAAATTTCTCAATATTGGAGCTATAAACCTATAATTGATATTGAATCAGCAACACCTTATCCTGTTTCTGATGAAAATGGAGATCCATATAGAGATTCTACATTTTGTTATATAAATCCAGATATGAATGGAACCTTTTATAACGGAAAAGATGTGAATGACTGGATGGATGATATTGTCACAGGTAACTATGACTCAGAAGGTGGTGAAACAGCGTATCCTAGTACATCACTGCATGCAAGTTTGCCATCAGACTTTTTTAATGATACTAATCTTAACAAATTTACTCCTTCAACAAGACCAAGCTCAAATTCATACAAACAAGTTAATCTACATCTCGGTATTTACATAAATAAAATTGAAGGTGATTATGCCGATATTTCGGTTTATAAGAATTATTGGTCTAATCCGCTTATAGCGGATATAGCAAAAGATATTAAAGATGGTAAATCAGGTTTAGTACTGCCCGATTATAGCTATTTCGGTGAAAATTTCTATGTTGACTCGGCTTTGTATCTTCAACTCGGGGATGGTGTAAATCTCACAGGAGCAACTCTTGTACCTGGAACAGATATGCACGTTAAAAGAAATAGTGATGTTTATCTGTTAGCAAATTGTACGTTACGGCTTGAGAGTTCTAAGTTGACAATGGAAGCAGGGTCAGGATTTCAAGCATTTGATACAGCTACGATTGAACTTGATAATTCTGAGTTGAATTTCAATGATGGTGCATTAATTGAGACAAAGTATGTTGATAATTACAACATCACAGTAGACGGACAATCTTCAATACAATATTCTAACTTTGATCTATTTGAAGGTAGTTTACTAACTTTGAAATCAAGTTCTCAGTTTGTTTTAAAATCAGGTACAAATTTGAATATACCTGTAGGTTCAACATTATTGCTTGAAGATAACTCAGAATTGGTAGTTGAGTCAGGATCAAATCTAAGCATTGCACCAGGATCAATTATTAGTCTTGGAGAAGGAGCAAAGATTACATTGAAAAATAGTGTAAATCTAAATTTAGACGGTGTAACTTTTACAGGAACAAATTATAACGGAATTATCGGAGAGGATGGCAGTAGTATGACAATTCAGGATTGTAGTTTTACAGGTGCTTATACTGCAATTAGCGGGTCTCCTGATTACTGTAAAGTTACAAACTCTGTATTTACTGATGGTACAAACGGAGTTAGCTTATTTGGAACTAACAGTTATTATTTAGCATCAAATTATTTCATGGGTAATTTACAAGGTACAGCAATCAAGGTAATACAGTCAAATGGCAAAATAATGGAAAATCAAATCAAGGGTTTCTTTAGAGGAATATATAATATCTCATGTTCACCTAAAGTATACGGAAATTCCATAAAAAACAACGCTAGAAATGGATTGATGTCATCCGGTTTAAATTCAGTCCCTGTCTTGATCGACATGACTGCAATTGATATAAAAAGCACAACTAAACCGAGTAATACTATCATCAATAATGGTGATGGGTATATAGGTCATCCAGTTCTCACAATATATACACCTTCTCAAATATCAGTTGTAAACGGTAGTAATATTTACATGAAATACTGTAATAATTACATATATCCTAGCGCAGGTTCTGATGTTCCCTGTATTCTTGCAGCAAAACGGCTACTGCAACAGCCTGGACAAATAGTGATTCCAACAATAGAGTATTATATAGATGCACGTGGTAATTACTGGGGAACGAATTATGTTACGAGTGATATGTTTTATACCGACCCATATTACAGTATAGATTATGGAGATTCTATTACAATCGAAGATGGAACACCTCTCACATCTCCATTACCGGAATCTGACAGTAAACCATATAAATTGTTAATAAAAGCATTAACAGCAGAACTTGACGGTAAATATGATAAAGCTATTAGCACCTATGAAAAGATAATCGAAAAATATCCTGATAGTGATGAAGCATTGGTAGCCTATAGCAAATTACCGGATAGTTATGTTGAAGAAGGACTAAGTCTTGAACCGCTTATCAGCCTGTATGATGGACAACTAGCATTAGATGATGATAAAGTGAATAAAAAATTCTTTAAAGAAATGAAAGTTGCAACTCACATCAAAGGTAAGAAATATGATGAAGCGATTGCAATTTCTGAAGAGATGAAAGTAGAAGCAGATTCAGAGGAAGAGGAAGTACTTTGTGAAATTGATATTGCTATTGCTAGTATGTTAAAAGGTAATAGTAAAGGAAGTAGTAAAACAGATTATGAGAAGACTTTACATGATCTTCTTGTGAAGTTGAATGGAAGTGAAGAAGAAGGTGAAGTGAAAACTGATATTGCAGGTTCTGCATTACCAACAGAATTTACATTATATCAGAATTATCCGAATCCTTTCAACCCTGTTACGCAAATCAAATTTGCTTTACCTAATGTCGATAATGTTAGGTTAAATATATATAACATCAGTGGGCAATTAGTTTCTGAACTCGTAAACGGAAGTATAGAAGCTGGAATTCACACAGTTAGTTTTGACGCAAGTAATTTGAATTCAGGTATGTATTTCTATACTCTTGAAGCAAATGGAATGAGCATCACAAAAAAAATGATACTTACAAAATAGTCTCAGTGTAACTGAAATACAATTCATTAGAGGTGGCATCAAAACCACCTCTTTTTTATATCTTTAAATTGCCACATAGGGATTGTTTTAAAAAAGAAAAATTAATTAGGGCTAACGGATATGGCAAAAAGCAGTGGGTCAAATCGAGTTAAATCTCCAAGTGACCCATTGATGTTTTGCCAATGTTAGCAGCTGTCGCAACTCGTTCTGTGCTTTCTTTACAAATTGAGCCTATTTTTTTTACTTCTTTGGATCTATAAATATCAGATTCTTTTCAACATCTACTTTCTCAGGTTTAGTATTATTCTCAGGTACAAATACTTTGCTTGTATTACCAGCTGTGATACGATAGAACATTTTATTCGTACCAATATTTTTCTGCCAGTGAGTACCACTGATGAAAGTGCCTAATGTATCTATAATAAATGTTCCATAAGGGTCTTCAGAAGCGTAAACGTTATATTCAGATGCACCAGCAACTATACTCCAAGTAAGCGCTACTGTAGAATCATTTTCTGCTGTTATTATTAAATTTGATGGAGTTGAAGGATTTTGTGTTGTACCTGACTCAGTCCAAGATATACTGTAGCGATCCGATATAATTGTATTTCCTACTTCATCTTCTACTCTAAATTTTATATCTCCATCACAAACATGATCTCTTGCTGATATTAAACCTGTATAAGTGTATGAATTTTTTGAAGATGACAATGTTATTGTTTCACTTTCGCCTTCTATATTGTAGTCAGCTGTTACACTTACAATACCTGACGCATCGTTAAAGGCAAGATTTATATTCATATCTTCATCAACATTCGCATTATTACCAGTGATGTAATCAATAACTGGTAAATCCATATCGGGAGGTGTTGTATAAACAAGTAATGAGTCTAGTGCAAAAGTTGTATCCTCACAATATATCCACTCGCTAGAATAATAAATATTATCCCATCGAAATCTTATTGTTTGTCCATAAAATTCACTCAGATCATATGTGTAATTTGTCCAGTCATTATCATCCGGATACAGTCTTTCTATCATCGTCAGCACATTATGATCTTCATCGGTTACCCAAAAGCAAAGATTACTATGGTTGTTTTCATCAGATTTATCAAAGTAAACACTATAATCTAATATTGTTTCATAATCAGAACTATCAGGCATTACAAAAGGAGCTGACCATATTTGATATTGAAGATTTAAGCTACCTTGCGTTATTGATGCAAGGCATGTATTTTCCGATTCAAGTGGATCAGTATAAAGAAACCAGCCGTTATAAAATAATACAGGATTTTCATAGAAATAAAAATCCCATCCAACACCAGTAAAAGCTTCAAAATCTTCAAAATAAAGAGCTTCCACTATCATAACACCTGATTCATTTTTGCATTTTGGATCATCGAATAATTCTGCTTCGATCTTAAATCTTTTACCTGTAATTTCAGAAGTAACATCACTCAAATCCCAATAATACACCCAAAGGTTATCTTCAAAAACAATATCACCTTGGTCCACATACACATCATCTATTTTTAGTTTTATTGCCTGATAACTACCAAGTATTTCTGGTACTTGTACTTTAACTTCAATTGTATCAGCAATAGCACCTTTTTGGGATGATGGTGGCAAGAAATAAATATCCTCAAGAAGCGGCTTTATTATTTTAGGTACTACCATAAAACTTACTTCATTGTATGGTCTATCGTAATATTCATCGTACCAATTTAAGTATGCATCTGGATTCCAGTCCATGGCAGTATAAATCTTAAACTTGTATTCACCAAGCTCATCAGGCGTAAAATTATATGTAGTATTTACATAATAATCATCGCTACATCTAATATAATGAGGATCAATAGTATATGTTTCACTATTTTTCTGAATATAACCGTGAAAACCGGCATTTTCATTCAATCTTATATCAATCGGTCCTTCGATATTAAATTGTATTGATTCTCCTATTTCAATAATATTATTTCCATCAATTGATAACAATGGGGGATCATATTGAGCTTTTAAACCCCATTGTTCTTGCTCGTCAATATGAAGAATTTCATAATTATTAGATTCCTGAAAGGTGCCACTAGCCATAAGTGTGAGTAATTGAGTATTGTGCTCATGGTCGAGAGCCATACAATGCCCGATCTCATGTCTGAATACAGTATTAATATCAACTCCACCTGAGCTTCCTCCGCCTGCAAAATTCCATGGATATTTCGTACTGTCATTTAATGTTATTGTAAAAGTTTCATAAGTCTTATCGTTTCCTGTTAATCTTGGTATAATGGTTGTTCCGTAATTATCTTCATCCATATTAATTGCGTTGCTATCATTATCAATGTAAAAACTTGAATACCTGACAAGACAATCTCCAACACTATTCAATCCTCCGTTTTGCATATCAGGTAAGTTTGTGACAACCTCTGTTTGCATTTCTGAAATACAACCTCCAAAGTCAAAATCTATTCTTGGATTGACAGCTAATGATTCTGCCATAGCATCGGACATCCAAACATCATAACAAATTTGATAAGGAGTAAATTCAACGCTACCATCTAACCATTTGTCAATAAGCTGGAACGAATATGTACTACTGAATAGCAGAATAAACATCAATGAATAAAGTATTTTTTTCATTTTTCTACCTCAGCTTTAAATTTCTTATTGTAAAAATTGTTGGCATCGTTGATTTTTAAAATTGTCTTAACATTATTAACTGCTTCATTCCATGTTTCATTCATAATTATAGTTTTTTCAAATCCTTTTTGCCAAATTTTGTTCTGTTCAGACTTATTCTTCTTACTTCTAAGCCATTTTAAGGATTTAAAGTCATCATAATATTTCTCATACAAAATTGTACTGTCAGGTAACAAAAGCAATGTCGATTCTGGTCTTTTTTGAATCCATCTCCTAGACGGAGTTATATTTTGTGAAAAGTTGAAGTAATAAATACCCTTTAGATTCATTATTGGTTTTGTGGTACCTACAACATCAGTATCATCGTAGTAATTTATAAATTTAGGTACATCTCCGAATTTATTTATTAATATTTCTTTACCTTTTATTACTTCATCAATTTCAAGTTTAAAAGTATTAGCGTTGTCTAATCTCTCTGGTTTTATTGTTATTCCTGTAACAATAATTTCGCTGTAAAGAGCGTTATCCATATAAGTTTTTGCATCAACGAAAGCACCTGATCTTTTTAAATCTACACCATGTTTTTTAAATTCATCGTATTTGTTTAAGTCGATTTTGGCATCATAAAGCATTGTTGTTCTAGAATTTGGAAACATCTTTCTGTCCAGTTTCATGTATTCTTCTTTGAATGTTGCGAGTTTCTCCGAAGACATTCCAGTATCCACTCCATATTTGTCCTTTACTGAAATAGTAGCCTGAGTTTGTTTATCATTTGTTGTTGATTGAACAAAATCCCCATTCGGAGTAATTTCCTGATTTACTATTTTCGAACCTTTTATTGCTTCTTTCTCTCCATCATCCGACATTGCTAAAATACTTGTTAGAAGTAAAAATAAAACTCCTAAAATTGCTTTTTTTTGTTTTTTCATTTTCTTTACTCCATTCTGTTTTATATTTTTCTATTATTTGATTTTCTTAAATAGGCTCAATTTGTCTTCTGTTTTTTTCTTAGAGTTACGATGTCCTACAACGGTCATGGCAAAAAGCAGTGGGTCAAATCGAGTTAAAGCTCCAAGTGACCCATTGATGTTTTGCCAATGTTATCTTCTGTCGTAACTCTTTTTATCTGTTTAAATTAAGCCTATCTGTACTTTTTAAAAGAGAGCTTTTAGTATTCGTAGCAACTACATAATAAAATAACTTGCTCTCGCTTAACGGAGCTACCCATTCAGTAACGTTGAATGACCCATTTGTATCCTCTGTAAATGTACCATAAGGATCATCAGATGAATATACTTTATAGTTCGTAGCACCATCAACAGTATTCCATGTAAGCTTTATGTTTGGATCTTCATTGATTATTACAAGGTTAGAAGGTGATTCTAAATCTGTATAAATACTACCACTACAATCAAGCATCGGAGATTCATTATACATAGTAATATCGGTATAGTGAGAAGTAACCGAATAGCTATAAAATTTACCAGTTTCTATTGAAGTATCGGTAAATGTCAAATTGGTTGTTTCTCCAATTTTGAAACCGTTTCGGTAAACATAATAAGTATCAAATGATTTTGTATCTTTTGCAACAGGCGGAGCAGTCCAGTTAACAATTACATTACCGTCAGTATAGAAATTCTGATAATTTGACGGAGCAGGTTTAGATGCTTCTTTTGTGAAATCAACTTTAATCTCATCAAATAACACTGTTTGTTCGGTACTGGCAGGAGTAGTCGCAGAACCGTTTGTGATGAATTTCAATCCAAAATTCGAAACATCACCGAGTGGTTTATATGTTTTAATAAAACTGTGTGTAGGATCATAACCCCATGAATGAATATTATATTCTTCAATTTTAGGTGTTTTCTCTATTGTCCAGTTAACACCGTCTTTTGATGTTGCAATACTATAGTCAGCAAGTAGTTCATCAAAATTTGAAACTCCTGCTGACTTTGGTAATCCTATTGCAAATTCAAGAACTCTGTCCCATTGACCTGAAATAGCTAAAGATTGTCTTTGTAATGTTTCTTTACCTGGTGAATTTGTATTATACTTTGCTCCGAGAGAGTAACTGCCGATTGCAGAAGACCATGCGTTATTATACATTTCCCAGTTTGCTGTATCTTCTCCACCAGGCCAGTTGTCAGGCCAAACACCATCCTGCTCCCAGCTGAGATATAAAGGACAAACCTGTGTCAAAATATCCTGATTTACAGACATATTTACATAGTAATCAAGTTCATTCGATTTTATCATGTAAAATCCCGGTTCTGTTGACCAGTCAGGTATCCATTCAGCTGTTTCGTAAACGGCTTTACTATTGAAATCAATTGTAAAATTCTCAACAACCGTATTATCAGATTCTCTTAAAATATCAATGTATAAAGAATTGTATGCAGGTTGACCGAAAGGTCTCCATACCTGCATTTCCATTGGTTTTGATATCTGGTATGTTCTTTTCATACCGTACGGAACGGTTTCCGTAAACCATGGATCTTTGCGTAATTTTAGTTTCCATTGAGGTATTATGAACTGTATAGTGTCAGTTTTTGCAATTTCAGAAACAATACCATAGCTTTGATACAAATCCTTTCTTATTGCCTGCATATATACTGTATAAGTACCCGGATACAAATCAAGTGATCTCGGGTATCTCCAATAAAAATCCGAGTATATATCTTTCGATCTATCAGGATTTATGTATTTGATCGTACTTGAAGTGTTATTATCAAGTATTTTTATCCTTTCAGGTCTGTATTCAAGCTGCTTTTTATCTTTCTTCTCAAATTCACAAAAATATGCAGTAGAGTCACAACCGTAATAGTCATAATATCCCTGAAGAAATATTGAAACTTCAAATCCGTTAAGCTCTGAAGCATATTCATCAATTATATCAAATCCATAGAGTATATTATCAAGACTGTCTGCAAAACCTTCTTCAGCATGAATAGAACCTAAAATTTCCAGTCTTGTTTCAAAATCGAACCATGATTCAGTCGCAGGTAAAGGAAAATCAATGTGACATTCTCTACCGCTTATTTCAACTCTGGTCACTATGCTGTCCAGAGTTGTAATATCACTTTTGGTTCTTGCAAACGCTTTTATGAAAAATGCCTTTCCAAGTGAATTATTTGTATTCCAGTTTGGATATTCAAATATTCCGTTCTCAAGTATTGAATCAGTGTACATAAGAGTATATACAGCACCACCGATATCTTCCTTTAAATAAAAATCCATTGCCATATCACAGTTTTCATAAGATTTGGATTTCGGGGGTGTAACGATTGAAGGTGTAACCTTTATAGGCTGTGCGTTTAAAGGTGGGAGAATATCATCGTATGATATATCTGTAAAATGCAAACCTAACTCACCAACTTCGATGTTGTCAATGTAATATTCATAAGAATTTTCATTGCTGGCTGAGTAAAAATGATAACGTATGTTAATGGTATCATTTTTAAAGTTATTTAAACTTATGATTTTATCGGCATATTCTGATGTGCTGTTGAAATTCAGATGATCAATCTTAGAGATTTTGTTCCATGTAAGCCTGTTATCTTTAGAAACTTCGATTATCAGGCTATCACCTTCTACAATATGCTGATAATTGTCAATCTTATACTTAAATCGGAGTACAGGCAAAGAATCACAGTCTAAGTTTATCTTTTTGATCAGAAAGGAGTCGTTCGTGTTAGGAACATAAACTCTTTTAAGTGCTTTGCTGTTATTATAACCAACATTCCCTAGAGTTCTGTAGTTATCTTCATCAATGCCTATGAATTTAGGTATTTGGTTTATATCAATCGTTGAACTGGTAAAGACACTTTCAAAATTCTCGCTATAGGGAATGGAAAGAGCATTTGTAGTTTTATCAGGTATTACATTAAATATGGCTTTGTCTAATGTGTCAAGACTACCAGCAGAAGTGTACCATGTATTACTTTCGTAGTTTGTAGATCCAAGATTAAAGTGAAATTTTTGAACGGAATCATCATATTTATCAATTATCCAAGTATGTTTGGTAGAGTCATTATCAGGAATCAAGTAGGCTGAGTAAATAATAGGATTATCGTTTTGTAATGCAAAAATGAGAGAATCTTTCCAATTTACCAATCCGTTAGGATACCAAGCAACTTTTGAAAGTAATTGTGAAGTATAATTAAAATATTTTGTAATATTGTGAGGTATGTCATCGGCCCATGCAGCAGTTCCGGGATAAATCCCATAATCAGCATTCAAAGAGATTCCTGCATGTTTACATAGAGTTGAAACAGCATCTAGTTGGTCATCCGTTACCATTAAAGAATCATACGCAAGCATATTTGCCCAATCGTAAGTTGTAGCTCCAAAATTTGCGGAAAGTAGTTCAGGGGGAGCTTTAGTATCTGCATACCACCCGTAAGAATTTTCTCCTATTCCCGTAACTGGCCATTCGTAATATTTCATCAATTGTGCCATTGCAAGTGGAGTACAGCCTACAAGAGTTGTATCGCCATTTGAAAGCTTAGGACAGTTACTATTAAAAGGGTTGTATTGATGCCACTCTGTTTTTATTAATCCATCAGTGTTTTTACTGCTTTTTAAGTTTTTTTTTTCGAGCCACCAGTCTGGTTTGTATGAATTTGAATTATAATTTCTTTTTTCATGAAACTTATCTGGTGAAACATTGAGCTTATCCCATAATTTCTTTTCTCTTTCATTGATATGAATATCACCTTGCAATCCTTTTAAAACTGCCTCTTTGATCTTAAGATAAATTCGTTTTGCTGGTAAAGGTATTTTATTATCGTTAATTGATTTTACTTCTTTTGCTCTACCACTACTTCCACTAATGGCTCCTGGAGTAAAAATAAAATCATATGCAGGAATGAGAATATTACCTTGTGGATTGTAATTCACAATATAAAAAAATGCTATTCCATCCTCTTCATACGGAAATATATTTTTTATAACTGATTGTGAAGAGTCAACGCGAATTTCTTTCCATTCATGCTCTTCTTCGAACTCGTAATGATAGTAATTTACTGCGATATTGTGCAATTCTTCCTGTGTTATCTTGTGCGGATTTATTTTGGGGTCTGCTTCTGTGCTATCTGACATTGAAAAGACAATTGCAGTAGTTAAAAAGAAAATTAATACTATTATTTTTTTCATTTTTTCCTCTCTAATTATTTGGTTTTAGATGTTCTAGAAACATTATATGAAATAATTAGTTTCTTATCAAGTTAATTAAATAATGATAAAAAAGGTGATATGAATAATTCGATATCACCTTTTAAATATTCTATAGTCTAATTACTGAGCCAAAGCTTTAACTGACATTGTAATTTCACAATCGTCATCACCTTGTCCATCATCTGCACCAGAATAAGTATTTGAGTAATTTAGTAGATTACCATTCGGTAATGTAGAAAGTGTCCAAATATAATAATTTCCTGCTTCATTGCAATAGTCAACAATATCGTCAGAAGCACCATCCTCATCCCAAACTTTTATTGATATCTTCACCTGTCTTGTTTTATCAGGTATGTCAAAATCATAATAAATTGGTGTATTTATTTCTTGCGTATCGTATGAAGTTGATGTGAAGTGCTGGCTGTAAAGCACATCATCAATATACAAGTTAAATTCAAAATAAGGGTCACCATAACCTGTTAAATCAAGGGGGTCAAGTTCCTGATAATGGTCAATTGAAACTCTTATAACTCCATTTCCATATAAAGCAAAATCATATTCTGAGTTAATTGAAATTGCATTGGATGTTTCACTATTATTTGATCCATCATACGCTATTGCATATACTGATCGACTTCCATCTGAATAACTATTGAAATTAACATCAAAATAATAGATGCCTTTTGTATCTTTTGCGTAAATTGTTTCAACACTGCTACCATCAATGTATAGAGTAACTCTATTTATACTCGTATTGTCAGTAGCATCGACATTTATAGTAAATATTCCTGAGACATTTTGCCCGTTAGTTAAATTCGCAATAGTAACTGTTGGGGCTGCTGAGTCGCTGTTGTTAATCGTTATAGAACCAGTCTGAGCAGTATTACTTGAACCATCCGTAGCTTTAGCATAAACGATATGATTACCACTTGTAAGGTCACCAAAATTTACGTTAAAGTAAAAAACACCCTTTGATGTTTTTGCTTCAGTTGTTTCATACAGAGAACCATCAATGTACAAACTTACACTGTAAAGATCTGAATCATCTGCACTGACTTGCACAGTATAAGAACCTAAGATATTCTGATTCTCAACTAGATTTGAAACTGTTACTGTTGGTGCTGTAGTATCTCCTGTAGGCGATGTAGATGTATCATCATCACTACAAGACATAATCAATACGAATGACATTACAACAAGTAATACCAAGTTAATTCTTTTCAACATTTTTTCCTCCATTATTTAGTTTTTGTTTTTCAAATAAAAATGGGACACAACTTTCGTTACATCCCAAACAAGAGGTATCACCAAACACCCACAAACCTAGAAGTAAGAAAGAAAGTGCCCCATAATGGACACTCTCTCCTTAAATAATTCAGGTTTGTTAAAAATTGGTGATTTTCTCGTTTAGAATCGCTTTAAGAATAAAGCTTAGTAGCTCTAAAGCTACAATATTTTAATTTATCATTTTATTTTATAGACAAAACTCCGTGATATATTATTTAATTTCGTTAAGTCTTTAAACTACTTAATAGTTTATGAATTGTCAAGTAGTTTTACCAATACAGTTAGTAGTTATTATTTCACTTCATTATATACAGATAGGCTTAATTTAATTCTTTTATATGTTACGATTGAAGATAACGGATATGGCAAAAAGCAGTGGGTTAAATCGTGTTAAATCACCAAGTAACCCATTGATGTTTTGCCAATGTTATCTTCTGTCGTAACGTTCTATATTTATCTGTTTAAATTAAGCCTATCTGTATTCTTTATTAAAGTTCTCTTTGTATCCGTAGCTACTACATAATAAAACAACTTGCTTTCAGTTAAAGGAGCAACCCATTGCTCACCATTGAATGTTCCTGAAGTGTCCACTGTAAAAGTACCATAAGGATCAACTGACGAATAAACCATATAACTGCTTGCACCTGCCACAGTATTCCAAGTAATTGTTACATTGGTTGTATTTTCTGCTATTATAACATTTGCAGGGGTGGTCAGTGAAGATACAAAAATATCAACACTACAATCCAACATTGATGATACATCCCATGCTCCTGTTTCAGAATCTTCATAATAAGCTACTACAGAATAATTGTACATTGTATCACCAATAATAGAATTATCTGTATAACTTGTTGACGATGTAACAGCTAAATCTGATCCGTTTCTGTAAATGTAGTATAAAGTTGGAGTTAAGCCCTTTGTTACAGGTGCGTCCCAGCTTAGATCAACTTTACTACCGTCTGTATTACCTGCGAAGTTCTGTCCACCGTCGGGTACAGGATCAGTTCTGTATCTTATTTGAATTTCATCATAGCATATTTGTTGTGATATTGTATCCTGTGGTGCTATCTGATTTTGAGATACAAATTTTACTATTAAATTTTCTTCTGCGACAGTATTTTTTATTGGTGTCCACCAGTTAATAAATTTATAACCAGCAGTAGGATTCCATGAGTATGGATTATAATCACTTACATTTGCCTGTCTTATTGCAGTCCAAGAAATTCCTCCATCTTTTGATAGTAACATTTTATAATCTGCATACATTTCTTGAAAATTAGCTCCGTCATAAGGTAATCCCATGAATACTTCAAATATTGCATCGTGCTGTAAGTTAAATGAAACTCCATCAGAAGAAAGGCTTTCATCGATTGATTCACCTGTTTCTGTCACATATGTTGCTCCAAGTGAATAATCACCTATACCTGCATGACCTGCTATATAATTGTGGATTCTAAAATAATCATTATCTATGTTTATTTCCCAAATATCAGACCATAATCCGCTATGTTCCCAATGTTCGTATAAAGGGCATATCTGTATAGTTTCTTTTTGGGTTACGATTGAACTGGTGTTTTCAAACTGTTCGGTTGCAGTTATTGTATAAAATCCTGGCTCGGTTGTACCTGTTGTTTCCCAATAAACATATTTTTTTCCTTTTGTGTTGTAATCTACCTGAAATGTAGCGACTTCAGTGTTATCATAATCTCTCGTTACAGTTATATCAACTATGTTATAGAGTGATTGGGTAAAAGGTCTCCAGATTTCAATATACACATCATCATTTTGTGCATATTCTCGAAGAGAATTATGTGGAACTGCTCCTGGATACCATGGATCTTCTTTAAGTTTTAATTTCCAGTTCGGGATGAGGATTATATGACCATCGTATTCTGCTATAGGTGTCCAAAGATTATATTTGTAATATGCACCACATTCAACCCAATAAAATCCCGGTTTTAGATTTAAAGAAGTAGCATGTTCATAGTAAGTGGTGTCAAATTGTACTAAATCTTTAGTGGCTGATTTGCTTTCATTTTCTAATGAGGTATAATAATCGCTTAATCCTTGAAGTTCTGATGATCGATTATATAGAAAATGTTCATTTGGGAATTCGAAATTTTCATTGATATTCTTGAAACCTTTTAGCGAAGAAATAGTTGGTTTTATTCTTTTCAATTCTTCTTTGCTATGGATTCGCTTTGGAGTATAATCTGTTTTAACTTCTTTGTAATCAAATAAGGATTTATCTCCCTCTTTTGTTAAAGAATAGTCATAAGCTCCTACATCACAAAAATAACTGGAATCAGCATATGCAGGATCATCAATCCACATATCGTATCGATAATCCCAGATCCAGCCACCTACCAATACTATATCACCATCAAGAGTATCTCTAAAAGCAGGTTCAGCTTCAATGTATCCCTCAATCGTCAAAGGTAATTCAAAATCAAAGAATGAAGTCAAGTCTTGATAATCAGCAGGATATGTTATATAGCACTTTCTTCCACTGAATTGTACTCTGATTTCTGTACTGGTTAAGGTCGTATTGTCACTTTTAGTCCTTGCAACTGCTTTGATCAGATAATTTTTTCCGAAGTGAGCATTTGTATCCCAGTTTGGATATTCAAAAACTCCGTTTTCAAGCAATGAGTCAGAATACATAAGAGTATAATCCATAGCTGTACTATCTTCTTTTACATAAAAATCCATTACCATATCATAGTTTTCAAAACCTTTTGATTTAGGAGGTGTAACAATTGAAGGTGTAACTTTGACAGATTGAGCATCACTAGGTTGTAAAATATCATCATAGGACAGATCAGTGAAATCTAAACCCAATTGACCAACTTCGATGTCGTCGATTAGACAAAAGTTGTTGCTTCCACCATAAGGGAATCGGAATCTAATATTAACAGTATCATTTTTGAATTCTTCCAAGCTAATGATATTGTCTACAAACTTATTCCAATCATCAGGATTATAATTAGTTATATCCAATCTTCGAGTCTGATTCCAAGTTAATCGGTTGTCATCAGAAATTTCAATTATCATAGCAGTTGAACCTGAACCAACCAAACCGTATTCATCCAAAATTTTATGTCTGAATTTAAGAATTGGAACTGAATCGCAGTTCAATTTAATTTTCTTTAATGCGAACCATTGAGAGTTATCGCCAGAATTGCGAACGACCACACTTTTATTTCCTGTTAAAGTATCCTGATAGGTATGAAATGTTCTTAACAATCCAGGAGTAACTGTATGAGAAACTCCTATATATTTTGGAATTTGATTAATACTAGTACCAGTAACGACATCCTGAAAATCTTCTTTGTAGGGAATTGTTAATGCATTTTCATTTTTATCAGGAATAGCATGGAAAATCGCATTCTGATCTAAAGTGATTTCAGAAACTGGATACCAGTTATTTAAATTAATATCCTCAGACCCTAAATTGAAATGAAATTCATTAGTCGAGAGTTGATAATCATTAACGATCCATGCATGATCTACCATTTGAGAATTGAAATTGTAAAGTCCTCCGTAAAGGATAGGTTCTCCTCTACCGATACTTGCTTTTAAAGAATCAATCCATATCACTGTATTACTAGGAGAATACCATGTTGCAGGAGTTTTCATTTGTGCGGTATAATTAAAATCTCGTGCAAGTCCGTCAGCAATATAATCAAAACCTGATGTTGTTAAAGTAGTACTGTAAGAAGCACCTATAGAAGTACCTGCATCTCTACAAATTCTTGCTACAGCATCTATTTGTGTCTGAGTAGTCATCAAAGAATCATAAGCAAGCATATTTGCCCAGTCATATGTAGTATTTGAAAAATTTTCTAAGCCAACGGTGGGATATTCATAAAATTTCATCAGCTGTGCCATAACTAAAGGACCGCAACCGACAAGAGTAGTATCTTTTGTAACAGGGCAATAGCTATAGAAAGGATATTTTTGATGCCACTCAGTTTGAATCATTCCCTGTGTGTTTTTGAGCTTTTTTTTTTCGAGCCACCATTTGGGTGGATGAAAGTCTTTACTATAATCAATATGTTCATTGAAATTATCTATCGGGACATTCAATTTTTCCCACATTGATCTATCAAAATCTGACATGAGGGATTTATTTTGCTTATATGCTTCAACTTTGCGCTTGTAAGAATCCCAATGCATAGGTGTAAATCTATTATCATCTATTGCCACAAAACCTTCATTTACACCCATTGTCCAAATATCAAAACCACCACCATGCATTAGAATGACTCCAGTTGTTTTCTTAAGTGCTGAAATCAATGCAAATCCCTTAGGATTATAATTGACAAAGTAACCTATCGCTAATTCTTCATCTTTTAATGGTGTAATATTTTTTATTATTCCATCACCTTCTTTTTTTTTCATTCCTTTCCATTCATGCTCTTCCTCGAACATATATTTGTAGTAATTTATCGCGATACGATTAAGTTCTACCTGAGTTATAAGACCAGTATCATTTTTTTGCTCAGTTTGTACTTCATTTATTTTTTTTATCTTTGGTTCTTCCGTTGTATCATCTGACATTGCATTTGCAGGTATGAATAGCATGAGTAATACAAATAACAATATTTTACTTTTCATTAATTTACTCCATATTTAATTTAGTCACAGTTTGCTGATAGAAACATTATAAGAAATAATTAGTTTCTAATCAAGTTAATTAAATGTTGATTTTGTTGTATTCCTAAATTTCATTTTACCATATACATAAAAAAACCACCTCCTTCAAATTAATCTATTTTGTATTGAATTGCAAGCGCTACGATTTTCTATACTTCCACAGGTAAATTAATTGGTATCAGAAAATCTAATGAATATTTCTCGTTCAATGATGGTTTTAATTTATAATCAAGATATGCTACTACTCCATCTAATAAATTTTCAGGAAAAATAGCCCATGTAATATTGATTCTTTCTGATTCCCGACACTTTTGTATCAAGGGATTATTTTTATATTCTTCAATTTTCTCAGAGAAACTACTTTGCCCAACTTTTAAAACTTTAATTATATCTGAATGAGTCCAAATCACATAAACATATCCAAAACCATTAATATTATTTTGTATTGGTTCAAGCTCTTCCAAATTGTACCAATTATTATTTTTGTCACGTTCCCATATTGCTATAAACTGTATTGCCATTTTATTTAACCTCTCGTGTTCTTATAACTCTGATTGATTTTTCCCATAAAAAAAAGGACACCGTATCTCTTAAATATCCACAACATTAGGCTTACCACAACCCACCTGAGAGATATAAAAAAGGCGGTGCCCTACAATAATGTAGAACACTCGCTTCTTCTCTTGTCTTTCAGGTTTTTAAATGTGGTAATTTAATGTTGTAAAACAAGATAATTAAAGCTAATTATCTTAATATGTTAAATATTGTTTATTCTTTTTAGTTTTACCTCTTATTTTTTTATTTTAGCTTACATTAAGTTATTTATTTTATAAGTATTTGTCAAGTTGTTTTACCAATACAATTTGGTAATCATTATTACATTTCCTTCGTTGTTTACAGATAGGCTTAATTTAAATTTTTCTTTTATAGTTACGATTGAAGATAACGGTCATGGCAAAAAGCAGTGGGGATAAGCTAAGCCGACACTCTAAGTAACCATTGATATTTTGCCAATGTTGTGGGTCTGTAGTAGTTTTTTTACACGACTATATTTAGCGCTATCAAAAGGTTTGTTTTATATCAATAATCTTAACATTGGCACACATTATTTCAAGTATAACATCTTTTTATTATCAACTGCATTACCGTCAATTACTAATGAATAATAATAGATACCTGCTGTTAACTCATTCGCATTAAGTTGATGATTATGAACGCCTTTACTCTGCTTTCCTAGAGTAACCTCACAAGCAATTTCACCTTTTGCGTTGAAAATATTAATTTTCACATCAGAGTTTTCTTTCAGTTCATAAGGAATCACAGTAGCATTATTGAAAGGATTTGGGTAATTTTGTTTCAGGTCAAAACTGTTAACAGTAAAATGTCCATTGTCAATAGAAGTTGGGATATTTGTCTGAATTGGGTTACCTGACCCTGGTA
>JAQICF010000003.1 GCA_027858795.1 Candidatus Delongbacteria bacterium
GATGAAGTAATACTACCGAATGAAGATTGAAATTTATTCGTTCCCAGTGCCATAGGAGCAGGCAATCCCGCAAGTAACAAAGCAGGAATTGTAATCAATCCTCCACCACCTGCGATAGAATCAATAAATCCACCGGCAATACCGGATAGAAAAAGTAAAAAATATGTAAAGGGTGATAGTTCCATAGTACTCGCTAAGTTAAATTCCGGTTAAATATAATGGAAAAAACGAGAATATGGAATTAGAAATGTGTGTGTGAAATCAATTCTTAAATAATTTTACCTTGATAAATAGATTAAATTAAATTATTTTTCGGGAGAGGAAATACTAATGAAAATAACGGAGTATGTCGACTTATGAATAATAATAAAAATATCAATAATAGATATATCGTTGTTTCAGGCAATATCGGTAGTGGAAAGTCAACTTTAGTAAAACTATTGTCGTCATACTTGCCTCATTTCCATACATTTTATGAACCATTTGAGGCAAATCCTTATTTAGATGCATTTTATAAAAACAAAAAACGGTGGGGGTTTAATTCACAAATATACTTTCTTTCTCAACATGCAAAACAACATTACAATATTAACAAAGAAAATTATGTAATACAGGATAGTTGTATTGATGACAGTGTTAATATTTTTGGTATGAACCTATATAATAATGGCTTTATGTCAAAAAGAGATTGGAAAACCTACTATGATTTATATAACATTTTAAAATCAAACCTAAAATTACCTGATTTAGTATTCTATTTAAAAGCTAGTGAAAATACTATAATTGAACGAATAAAATCTAGAAACCGAATGATAGAATCTAATATGGATGTCAATTACATAAAAGACTTGAATAATTTATATAATGCATGGATGTTAGAAAGAAATAAGTCGGTAAAAACTATAGTAATTGATGTTGACTCAATTGATTTGATAGACAATAAAAATTATGTAAATTTAATTATTGATGAAATAAACTTGAATATCTAAAATATTTATTAAAAATAACTAACACAACATATAATAAGACCCATGGTAGCTGAAATAACAGCAATAAGGTTTAGCATATTACTTCTTTCTTGTAACTTTCTAGAATAATACTGATTATAAGTTTCTCCTTTGAATCTTTTTCCTATACAAAATAATTTACATTTTTCTTGTTCGCTAATAATAACATTAACGTTTTTCGATTCGCAAAACATGTACTTATATTTTGATGATTGATTGATTGTTTTATCACTTGTCCAATCACACATTACACATTTTTCCTTCAATTATTAACCTCCAGTTATTAAAATTAATCTCTTAATAAATTAACCTGAGATATCTTTTTTAAATTTAGCTAATTTCTCTAAAGCTTCATCTTCACTTTCAGCATTTCTTATTTCACGAATTAACAAATCGTATTTAGAATCTGTACTGGTTTTTTTTGTCATACTGCCTGAAGTATCAAATAGTGCTAGGTATGCAATAGGATACTCTTTAAAAATATTAACAGGTCTTGGTTTTACATTATAAATACCAAATTTGATTCTTCCAGAATAGTTAGAATCTAGTTTACCTGTTGTTATTAGAAGACCACTTTCGATACATATTGATGCTGGTATAAACATACCTACAACACCATCATCAAGAATGATTTTTTCTTCAACTTCAATTACAATATAGTCGTTAGCTTCGATTGTAAAACAACCATTTTTTTGTTTGTCAAAGTGAACATAATCATTAAAAGGCTCGCTAATTTCACCTTCAAGGTCTAAAATAGCTAAGTTTGGATGAAGAGCATACCAATTGCTTTTTAATTTTTGATCATTAAAAGGAGTTATTGTTACCCTCTTTTCTTCAATAAGTTTCAGTATCTGTTGATTATTTAACACACTAGTATTCTTATTCATTTTTTACCCCTTTATTATATTTTTGCACGGAAATATACTTCATCATGTTTATAAAGTCAATTTCCATTCAACAGTATTTTTTAATTTATTTCCATACATTATGATAACTATTTCTTAGTTTAATGTCAATTGTAAAATATCCAAGAAATCGAAATATGGAATCGGGGAAATTATTAATGGATTAATATTGTAAGTAATTATCTTATTATTTTTTTTTCCGAATTAAATAATCAATTAAACAACTAGGTGTTTCAGCATATATACTAAGGTTCGTTAAAGAAGTTGAATATTCAAACCTCAAACTACACTTATGTTTTTTTTGGAATATTAATGATTTCTTTTTGCAAATTTCTGATTTTAATTTATCTAAAAAACATATAAAAAAGCTTAACTGAAATTTACCTCGGAAATTTGACTCACATTCATCATTTGTAAAAGACTTGATTTTCATATTCAATTCTTTTTGTGAAATAATTGGAGAATCCTGAAAAATTGATTGGATTTTTTCTAAATCATTTAAATCATCATAATTGGTTTTTATTTTTAGGTTATGGCAAATTATTGATTGAAAATAAGCACCAATTTTTTTTTCTATTTTTAAATAAGTGTTTATTCCAGCGATTTTTCTTTTATCATTTTGGCATGCTAACCAAGCATTAATAAATGTTGTTTTTTTTATGAATTGCAATTTTAATTTTTTGAATATGACCAATACTTTATTATAATCTTCATCCTGTTCTTTTAAATCAAATTCATTCTTCAATATTTTTTTTAAAACATTAGTATTTGCATAAAGATTTTCGATCGAGTAACAAGGAAGACAGTAAAGTTCATTTTTTGAAATATTATCCCCATAGTCTTTGTCTACAAAATAAGATATATTAGAACCAACATACTCTCTTTTTTTTGATATAAGTTTTTTCACCTTAATTACATTTTCTTTACCTCCACAATATATATGTTCATAATCTCTTTGAGCATGTACTTCAATTCTAATACCGTAATACTTGTTATCATCTTTGCCTTCATAAAAACAAAATAGAAAATTCTTTTTTTTCTTTTGTTTTAGAACAAACTCTGTATATGCAACATGACCTGAAAAAGATTCTTCTCTCAACTTTTCAATTAAAGTCATCACTTTTTCTCTTTTATATATGAATTCATACCTACTGCAAATTTATCAAGCTCGTTTTTAAAAATAAATGGCGAATGAGTAACTGATAGTAAAAACTTACACTTATTTGAGCTAACAATATCAGGTAATAGTTGCTTTTGCCATTCAATTGAAAGTGATAATTCTGGTTCGTCAAATAAAACTAAATAATTTTTAGAAAACTCCAAATAAATTTTAGAAAAAAGTGAAATTATTTGCTTTTCTCCGGAAGACAATTTATTAAGTGAGACAATATACTCTGTACCTCGTTTGAATACCTCAATCTTAACTGTACTTTCGTTGTATCTAAACTCTTTATCTTCTAAATATCTATTACATACATTAATAAAATTTTTGATTGCATCATCAACATGCTTATGTTTGTTGTATATCTCAATAAGATTAAAAAGAAAATATGTTAACTCTTTTTTCTTCAATAGCTCTTTTGGTTTTTCAAGAAGTTTTAATATTTTTTCTCTATCCGATTCAACTAAGCTATCACCTACCCTATGTAAAACAATTTTTGCGGTTGATATCTCCATATTATCTATTTGATTTTGTTCAATATCAGGAAATCCCTCTAAGAGTTGAGATAGTATTTCACCTGTTACTTTTGAAAAGCCTTCTACTGTTGAACTATTTATTAAATCTTTCACTATATCTATTCGCTGTTCTACATCCTCCATACCAAAATGGATTAAAGTATCATCATCAATAAAATTATCATCTTCAAAATCTTCTAAATATTCTTCTTCAAATTCTGGATCTATAATTTTTTTTCTAAACTTACCCAAATTTTTCAAATCTTCTTCGACCCTTCTGTAAGTAGGAAAATAAAGAATGTCAACTGAATAGGATTTTATTAATTCACCATATTGTAAGAACTTCTTGAATATCGGTTCGTGAAGTATAATTCTTAGGTCCCTTGTCATTATTCTAGTAGGTGCCCACCTTGGTATTTTTTTAGAGATTAATAATTTCATCATGCTAAGTTCTATTTCTCTTTCCGATAATGATTCATTTTCTAAAAACTCTAATTCTTTGACAGATATTTGATTTATAAATTCATTTGGTATTCGTCGTCGTTTATTCCTCTCCCGTAAAGATATAAAAGTTTCTAGCTCATTCT
This sequence comes from Candidatus Delongbacteria bacterium, assembly GCA_027858795.1. The sequence continues at coordinate 4,177 of JAQICF010000003.1, forward strand.
TTTTAAATTTTATTTTATTTTTGTCTTTAAATTCCAGCTCAATGCTTTCAAAATCTATTGATATTAACTTATGCCATTTCTCAGATAACACGTAGTAAAGACTGTTCAATATTGTTGTTTTGCCCAGCCCATTTTCACCAATTAGAATTTTAATGTCACTTTTAAAAGGAATATTTACATTTCTAAAACCAAACAACTTGTTTACTTTATATTTTTTTATCATACTACTTCCTTATTTTAAAATTTAAAAGATCGTTAAATTAATGCCCCATAACATTTTTAAAAGTTGGTTAAAGTTACTTTAAGGTACAACTTATATTCTTTCAATATAACAGTTAAATAATTACTAACGATTTGTCAACAGGTTATTTTTTTTATTATAAGAATTAAAATCCCCTTAATCAAGAACGAGAAATGACAACACATTTTGACAAAAACCAGGATTTAATTTTAATTGTTATAATATTATAAGTCTAAATCCTATTCATTCCCTTTATTAGGATTATCATGTGGATAACAACATAATACATTATCTAAATATTCAATACCACAAAAATACTTACAAATTGATATATTTTTAACTGCGCATTTATGCTCATTGGATTTCTCATCTTTATTCCATGGACAAGCATCTTGGTCCCAAGAAATATTTTTGGAATCAGATGTAAGATCAATATCCATATTCGCACCATCTAACTTTTTGACAATGCTATTATTTGAATTTTCTTCCATGATGAACTCCAATCTGTTACTTCATTTTTTTTTTGTAAATGTTTTTTTAATTAAAATCGTTATCGGTCGGACATGGGAGCCCGACCCTACAGAATATCTCCGCGAACTCTGCGGTTATAATCTTTTAATTATCTAAAGATTCTTCCTTTTTTGGAAGAAATGCCGAAATATCAGCTAAAGTATGCCACCATGCTGAGAAATAAATATGACCAGATAAGAAATATAAAATCCATCCGGGTAATCCTAGTAAAAACATCTGAATAAACATCCGAGTATAGCTCATATTATTTTTCTGAGTCATATTTTCACTGTAAAATTTCTTTGCCTTCTTCACACTTGGAATATGTGATAAACAAAAAAATGAATTTATTAATACCAATGTTAATACTGTAGACCAAATAGAAGGTATATAAAAAATTAACAAAGTGTGCATTTTACCTCCTATCAATCCTATAACCAGTAAATCTTCAGGCAATCCTGCAGCAAAGAACGCAACGAGAAATGATTTTCTGAATGTCTTAAAGTTTTTTGCTCTCCATCTTGTTCCAACGTAAATCAATATTGTTGTCAAAATCAGGATAATAAAAAGAATTAATTGTATAGAAGCACATAAATTAAAGCTAAGACCTAGACTTAATAAGTTTGTATCAGAAACTAAAAACATATAAAATAATGGTATAAATATCCACAGACTCTTTCTTATTATAAACGAAGCCATTTTCTTGTTACTTTCAAATATTTCATCTATTGATTTTAATTTCTCTAATCCAAATATATCAAAAACTGAACTTTGACCCAAATATTTTACTAAATAAAAAATTATTATCGCAGAAATCAAGCCAATTATATTTTTATCAAAAAATTCAAAAATATTAATAATAATTAACAGCAGCGTTAAAAATAACGATAAAATATTTTCTTTATTCCAATTCATTATAGCACTTCCTTTTCTTCCTATCTTCCTGTAAACATCTTTAAATTAAAATCGTATTAGGTCGGACAGGGAGCCCGACCCTACAGAACACCTCTGTGCTCTCTGTGTCCTCTGTGGTTCAATCATTTTTCCTATTATCCATATAACTTACTTTACAAGTCGTTTCTTCTATCTCAACTTTGATCATTACGATCGTATTCAAACTTTTCGCACTATGATGAACTGGTTCTGCACCGAAATGTCCGGTAAGACAATTCAAAGCTTTCCTCTTCCCTTCCTCATCTTCAATAATATAAGCTTTGCCAAAACCATTCACGCTTTGGAATTTCATCGTAAGTAAACCTTCCAGATATTCATCATCAAGTGTGACATTAAAAGCCACTTTAGGATTTTTTCTAATAAGATCAAGTTTCATTCCTTTTTTTGCACAATGAATATATAACGCATTATCTTTATATCCATAGTTCAACGGAATAACGTACGGTTGATCTCCATCGGTCATTGCAAGCTGGCACCAGATCGCTTTTTTTAAAATTTCTTCTATCTTATTCTTATCCGTAACTTCTTTTTTCTTATTTATCATGATTTTCTCCTATTTTCCGATCAAGCTTAAGATCCCGTTAATAAATGTCAATGGATGTGTTGGATTACCCGGCATGTAAAGATCTACCTGATATTTTTCTAAAAATTCTCTTTTTATAGCAGGAGAATTTTCAAATATTCCACCAGATATCGCATCAGTTCCAACAAGAATTATAATTTTTGGAGCAGGAATCGCATCGTAACATATTTGAAGAGCTTCAGCCATATTTTCAGTAATTGGTCCTGTTATCACAACACCATCAGCATGACGCGGTGAAGCGACAAATTCAATACCGAAACGACCCATATCAAAATTCACATTTCCGGCTGCATTCAGCTCTATTTCACAGCTACTGTCACCACCAGCGGAAACTTGCCTTAGTTTTAATGAATTTTTAAAGAATTTTCTAACATCCGGTCTCAAAATTTCCTCATTGAATTTTATCCCTGTATCACCTGATCTGACTATAAGGTTATTTCTATCGTTTGATGCAATTTTATAATCGTTCGTAAATTCAATTTTATCCGGACATGCAAATGAACATTCTTTACAAAAAACACATTTCCCGAGATCGATCCCAAAACCATTTTCTCTGACAATAGCATCTGAAGGACATAATTTCTGAATCATTTCAGCTTCTGCAGAAGTAATATTGTCCTGAATAACAGGTCTTCCCCTGAATAAAGGAGTTAGAATAGCACCTTTAAGATCAGGAACATATTGGATGCCATGCTGGCTTAATATTTTAATTTCCTTGAACATAATTCATCCGATTTTTATAGATCGTTACCACAATAACTTAAATTAAAACTCTTGTTGCAGATCGGGAAGTCTGAAATTTCCTGATCTCTTACAGCCAAAGCCAGAGCTAACCAATTATGCAGTGAAGGATCTTTTACTTTGTAATTAGATAATTTTCCATTCTCATCGGTCAATGCAATGTGACATATTTCACCTCTCCAACCCTCAACCGTTGATATTCCATACCTGTTAGGTTTGAGATTATAATTATAATCAGGTTTCCGTTGAGATTTTTCAGCTTTGATCCACTCTTCCAGTAATTTTCTTATTAATGCAATAGATTCTTTAACTTCTGAGTATCTTAGCATCCCTCTTGCAAGTACATCTCCGGAATCCAGTAAAACAATATTCGGAGTGATCTTTTTATAAAACTGAAAAGGATGACTTATACGAATGTCACGTGGAATATTACTGGTTCGGGCTGCCATGCCTACTGCTCCGATCTTTAAAGCCTGTTCATTTGTAACAGACCCGATACCGTCAAATCGACTTAATACACTAGGTAATGTATAGATTCTTTCAGCTATGTCAAAATATCTCTTACCTGAATCATCAAGGATCTTAATAATTTCTTCAACTGTCTTTTCAGAGAGAGGATAATTCGTGCCGAAAGGTCTTATAAGACCTTTACCGAAACGATTTCCACACCAAAACTGTGTAGTATTTATGATCGTGGTTCTCAATGCTTCACAGACTACCTGTCCGAGTTGATATCCCACATCAGTACACAATGCGGATGTGTCACCTATATGAATAGCAATTCTTTCAAGCTCAAGGGCAATACATCTTTCTATCTGCAGATCATCCGGTGGAGTAAAATCAGCCAAAGATTCAATAAGCTGACAGTGAGTCAAGGCATGACCGACCGTAGTATCACCAGCGATACTTTCAGACAGAATACTTCTTTTAAGAGCATCATCTTTAGATATAAATAATTCTTCTACACTACGATGCTGGTAACCCAGTTGAATTTCTAAATGTAATACTTTTTCTCCGTTGCAAATGAACCTGAAATGACCGGGCTCGATAACTCCCGCATGAATAGGACCTACACCAACCTCGTGAAGTTCATCTCCTTCAATTTTAAAGAATGGATAAGTGTTAATTACATTTGATCTGTCAAAACGATCATGTGGATATCTTACTGGTTTAAACCAAGGGTGACCCTTGAAAACCACTCCGAAATTCTCAGCGATCTCTCTTTCAAATATATGTAGCTGCATATGTGCAGGAGTTAATGAATTTAAGACGAGATCATCTTTAGATCGTTCGTGTGAAAGGATATATATTTTATTATTCTTATCATCGGCAACTGAGCAGATAAATTTTAATTTAGCATCAACTTCAATTGCAAAATAGCATAAGCAATGATTTGTCTGTTCATTTAATAGATCAGTTAATACTTTTGAAAATTCTTCATAACTAAGCAACGGAATATCTGAATTATTCACTGACTTTATATTATTGGATGTTTCTAAGTAAAGCTTCATCATTTTCTCTATTTTAATAATACACTGATGCTTTGGTTGATTAATTCTTTTAGGAAAGCAGGTTGATAGAAACATAGCACTATCACTATCGAAAGAAAAATAAACTGACTGATAGTTTCAAGTGGATTTACCTTTTCCGTAGCTGATAAATTCAATTTTACTCTTGGAGGTGAGAAAACAATATGCATTATCCTTATCGTAAGAGCATATATAATTGAACTAAGAAGTATTGCAACCGAAATTAGGATAAACCATCTTTCGTTTTCTACTAAAGTTCTAAATATCATCAATTCTGCCACGAACAAACCTGAAGGAGGTATCGCCATAATTGCTACAGCTCCGATAATAAGTACCAGCGCACCTGCGGGATAATGCTTAAGATATCTTCCGCTTTCATCAAGTTTCACTGTTCCGAGTTTTCTATTAAGCTGATTCATTTGAATAAACAGACTTGATTTGATGAAAGAATGAACTATCAGTAGTAGTATCGCTGCATAATAACCCTTTCCACCCATTCCTAGTGCGATCGAAACAAGTCCCATATTTTCCAGTGTCGAATAAGCCAACATTCTTTTCAGGTATTTTGCTTTCAACATATAACCTGCAGCTGTAAGCAGAGATAAAAATCCTACCAGGATTAAAATATTATTCATCCACGGAAATATTTCAGAATTGGATAAAGAACCGTAAACTCTGAAAATAGTTATAAAACCCATGTTTACAAGTCCGGTAGATATCAGGGCACCAACCGGTGAAGGTGCAACTGAATTAGCATCTATGCCGACAGTATGCATAGGAAAAATTTCCATTTTTGTGCCAAAACCAACAAATATAAATAAGAAAGCAATTTTTAAGTAGAGTGGTTTTGCCGTTGATGCAACAGCTGATATAGAACTAAAAGAGAGATCATTATATGCTGTCCCCTCCATAGTCATAGATATGAACAGAATTCCTATAAACGCTAATGCGATGCCTACAGAACTCAAAAATATGTATTTCCAGGTTGCTTCAAGCGATAATGATGTTCTGTCATGATAGATCAAACCTGCAACTGCTAAAGTACTCGCTTCTGCGAATATCCACATTGCAGAAAGATTATTTGATAAATATGCTCCTGAGATCGAAGCAACAAGTATTATCAGAGAAGCGTGATAAATATTATATTTCCTGGTTTCGTCATTGGCGACATAAATAAAACCGTGATAAATAACAGCAGTTACAACTATCGAAAGGATTGATAAAAAGAGTATTGATAAACTATCATAAGTAAAATAAATAAGTTCCGATCCATTAATCTTTGTCCATGAAATAACTGAAAAAGCTAAATGAAAAACACCGTAGAATATTACTAATGATCTTGTCAGAGTTTTATTTTTACCTGCAAGAATTGTAACACTTGTTAAAATAGATATTATAAAGAATATTCCTAAGATCATCGTTAATCCTTCAGCATTGTAAGTTCATTAATGTTCGGTTTTAATTTCATTCCAAAGAAACCAAGTATCAGTACTCCTACAAAGATATCAAGCAAAATACCAATGTTTATAAGCATCGGCATTTCATTACCTATAGCCATTGAAAAGATAAAAACAGAATTTTCCAATACAAGAAATCCTATTAGATGGGAGATTATCAGTTTATGTGTTACTATTATTATCAATCCTGAAAATAGTGTAAAAAATGCAATTGTGAAAAATTCAGTATTTATATTAGGATTTTTTAATATATTTGCCATGAAAATGCTTATTAACAATGAAATTATGATCAAAATAAGCGAATAAAATCCTGATAAAGCATTATTGTGAACTTTAAATACTTTTGTATTTCTAATAATTTTATTCAACATATACGGTACAACAATAGCCTTGAATAACAGTGTTTCTGAAGAAATGAATAATAGATCTACCATCTTTACTTCGTTCAATTCAGCAAAAGTCATTCCAAAAAGGATCAAACCTTGTATACCAAGAAGTCTCGAATAAATTATATACCTCTCAGAAACTGCTAAATATATGATCGTTATTGCAAATAATACTGTTAAATAATTTATCATTTACCCTATTTTCCCTGTGAAAATTATTATGATAACAAACGCAATAAGTGATATCGCCGAAAGAGTTAAAATGAAACTAGAATTGTTTTCCATTTTTTTCCTTGCTCTGAAAGATTCTAACAAACCTATGATCATTGCAAACATCATCTGAATTATAATAAACAATGAAACTTGTAGTGTGAAATTCCAATTTGCAGGTACGGATATATTGTAGATCAAAGCTCCATAGACAGCAAATTTAAGATATGAAGTAATGTGGATGAGTGCTTTATCATAACCACTGTTATCCAATATCATTACTTCGTGTATCATTGTTAATTCAAGGTGTGTTTTGGGATCATCAACAGGAAATCTACTGTTCTCTATCATTGCTATTTGAATAAATAAATAAACTGCGATAATGCTGAAAATAAATATAAAATCACTGCCTAGAATATAGAATTGAGCGAAAATATCTGAAAATGAAGTATAACCCGTCAACATCGCCAATGTTGCAAGAAGAATAAAGAAAGCCGGTTCAACCAACATTGAAAACAAAGCTTCCCTGTTTGCTCCCATTCCTTCAAACCCACTACCAGTATCCAAAGCAGATATTATTATAAAGAACTTACCAATTGCAAGTAAATATGCAAAATATACAAAATCACTGTCAAAATTAATTATTGCAGGTTGATTTGCAAATGGGATCAGTAGCATAGAGCATAACACAGCTGACAATCCAATAGTTGGAGCTATTTGGAAGATCATACTCGTTGTTTTGCTGAAAACACTTCCTTTCATTAAAAGCACTTTTATATCTTTTAACGGTTGTAATACCCCCGGACCTTTTCTGCCTGAAAGAATGCTTTTTGTCCTAAGAATAACTCCCGGGAAAAAAAATGCTGATAATATTATTAAAAATAATCCCGTCATATCAGATCAACTCAAAATAAGTTAATATTAAAGCGATTATTATGAATAAGAATGTATAAAGTATGTAATGATTTATCTGTCCAGTCTGCATTACAGCGATCTTTTTTAATATACTGAGCAGGAAGTTCTTTGGATAATTTATCAGGTAATCCTTAAATATATCTGTTGTCTGAGTCTTAAAATGACGAGTCTCAGGGAAAATATCATCATCTTCAATCTTTTTACTTTTTTTCTTTGATCTTAGAATAGGATTTGCTAATTCAACAAAATTATTTGCAAAAGATGTGGAAGTATATTGATGACTGCTTGAACCAGCAGTGTATCCACAGCCCCATGTATCTCCGATAGTTGTGAGCTTGTTTTTTAAGTGATACTTTCTGAAAAATAATAACACAATTGTTAATATTATGAACAAACCACTTATAGCACTGATCTTAAGTAAATTATTTGATACTGTACTTATTTCGGCAAGATGTATGCCTGTCAATCCAAACGATTCAATAACTATATTAAATGTTGGGACAACAAAAAAAGATGAGGCTAAACCTACAAACATTATCACACCTACTATCAAATAACTTGGAAATAGCATAAATTTACTTACTTCTTTAGCTGATCTTGCCCGTATACTTCTGGCTTGTCCTAAAAATGTAATACCAAATGCTTTTGTAAAACAGAAAAGTGCCAATCCGCCAATCAGTGTAAGACCGACTATTCCTGATAATATTATGAAAGATAAATACAGATCTGAACCTGATAAAGTTTTGAACATTCCTGAATAAATTAGATATTCTGAGATAAAACCATTGAAAGGTGGCAAACCACAAATTGCGAGAGATCCTATAAGAAAGAAAACCGCAGTATATGGCATTTTTTTGATCAAACCTCCCAAGTGTTCGACATTTCTTGTTCTTGCTGCCTGATTTATAGATCCGGCATTGTAAAACAATAAAGACTTAAACAACGAGTGATTTAATACATGTAACAGACCTCCGCTGAAACCCAGCAAGATCAAACCCGTATTTTCTACTGACAATCCGATAACTCCAAGACCTATACCAATCCCTATAATGCCAATATTCTCAATACTATGATACGCCAATAATCGCTTAATATCATGTTGAACAATTGCCATCATAACTCCAAGTATCCCTGAAATAAGAGAAACAAATAGTATTATGTTCCCTATGACAAATAAATCATTCTGTAACGAGATCACAACTCTTAATATACCATAAATTCCCATTTTTATCATTACACCGGACATGACTCCTGAAACATGAGAAGGAGCAGCCGGATGAGCTTGGGGAAGCCAGGTATGCAAAGGTATAAAACCGGCTTTCATTCCAAATCCGATGAAAAACAAAATGAAAAGAAATATATTTGAATGATCCGAAAAATATGGTGTTAATGCAGCAAACCCCATTATGCCAGTAGCTTTCTCAGCGAGAAGAAAAGCGATCAATATAAAAAACATCCCTATGTGCATTTGAATCAAATAGCTTATGCCTGTTTTCATTATTGAACGGGTTTCTGCGTTAAAAATTACTAACATGAACGATGATAATGCCATTATCTCCCAAAGAATAATAAAAGCTACACCATCCTGTAGCATAACTACCATTATCATTGACAGATACAACCAGAGATAAGAAAAATAATGTATTGAAAAACTAAGCGGATATTTTATACGCCGGTAAGGTTCCAGGTACTTATAGGCATAAATAAATCCTGTCAGTGATGTAAAATTTACAACAAGTAAAAAAAAGGCTGATAATTTGTCGATCGTCAAAGAAAAATCGTAATTGATAAAATCGAAATTCAAATCAATTACAATAGAGCTATTCGAAATAAATAAGGTTTGAATACTCCAAATTGAACTTAAAACTATACCTGAAAGCAAAAGGAATAGTGTGAAAAAATATTTGTATTTATTTGGTATAAAGTAAATTACAAATGATAAAATAATTATGAGTAGGAACAAATCTGATTGCATCTTGATATATTCTCTGATAAATAGTTCTATTTTCAAGTAACAGGCTCAAAATGCAAGCCTTTCCGGTAGTGAATTTAACTTAAAATAATATTGTTGTCAATTTCTTTTTTTCCACCACTGCATCATCTCTCTATGCTTCTTTCTCTCTTCGTAACTCTTTGCAACATGGATCTTCTCTCCGGTGAAAAAATTCTTCTCAGTATAATACATAGCTGCAGCAATTGTCATTGGTAAAGGTATGAAATCCTGAACCTGCTCTACCCTGATATTATATCTCTTTAGATAATACATCATGTTCTCTGCATCAGTCAAAGTAGTACCTGGAAATGCGGAGATTAAATATGGAAGAACATATTGCTCTGACTTCGAATATTTCTTAAAGATTTCTACAAATTCTTCGTATTTATCAATAGCAGGTTTAAACATAAGATCAAGTATTCTACTATCAGTATGCTCCGGAGCTATCTTTAATATACCTGAAGTATAACTTTCAGCAACTTGCCGGATATAATCATTGTCTTTTAGAGCTAATTCATGTCTGATACCGCTATTGATGAAAACCTTGTGATCTTTTTTGATCTCTTTGTACAGTGAAAGAAGTTGTTTGTGATCTGTGTTTAAATTCTTACAGAAATTCGGATGGATACAGGATAATCTTTTACACTTCTTACAAAGTTCCTGATCATTCCCTTTCATTCGATACATATTTGCTGAAGGACCACCAAGATCAGTGATAGTCTTTAACTTTGCAGTAGCAATTTCATCTTTTATATTTTTCTCTGATCTACTCTGTATAAAGTTGCCCTGATGTAACGATATCGAACAAAAAGTACACCCTCCAAAACACCCTCTATGAATAGTGATAGAATTTCTTATCATGTCAAAAGCAGGAATTCTTTCCTTATACATTGGATGTGGAGCTCTTTCGAACTCAAGCTCGAAAACTTCATCTAAATTATCATCCGGGAGTATAGGAGGATTAACTACCAGGAAACGACCGTTGGTCTCCTGGATCAAACCAGTATTCAAATATGGATTTATATGTTCATAAATTATCTTGTCGGCTTTAAGAAATTCATCTTTATCTGAGCTTACTTTTTCGTAGGAAGGCAATTCTACATATTTAGTATTTTCAGTTTCTCTGATATTTTCTATAGAATCTTTCTTTGCTATTAAAGCAGTTCCTCTTAAATCTGTGATATCTTTTATGTCTTTCCCAGAATTAAGTTCGTGTGTAACATTTAAAGTTGTTCTCTCCCCTTGTCCAAATACTATCATGTCTGCTTTGGAATCAAATAAAATAGACCTTCTAACTTTCTCAGACCAGTAGTCGTAGTGAGCTACCCTTCTCAAACTTGCTTCTACACCACCAATAATAACAGGAACACCTTTATAATTTTCCTTTACCTTATTAGTGTAAGCTATCACAGCTCTGTCAGGTCGAGTATTGCCTTTGTTTATCTCATCATAGTCATTAGTACGGCGTTTCTTCTTGTTTGCAGTATAATTATTCACCATTGAATCAACGTTACCTGAAGAAATACCGATGAACAGTTTAGGTACCGGCAGTTGATTGAAATCTATATTTGAACTAATATTCGGCTGAGATATAATACCGACTTTGTAGCCGTGTTTTACAAGATATTTACCAACGATACTTGCACCAAAAGACGGATGATCAATATACGCATCACCTGAGACTAAGATAATATCCAGGCTATCCCATCCCAGTTCTTTCATTTCTTTTATGTTTGTTGGTAGAAACATTATTTTCCCTTTTATAAACGGTCATCGAGTGATTACGGAGTAATATTACCGAGATGCCCGATCTTGGATACAAAAAAGGGCGTATATTGATACGCCCCTAGTACAAACGCATATCTTGCGTCTCATATCTTTATCTATTACTTATTTCTTTGATTTTATCCCTCAGCAAATTCCTCGACTTAATATCCTTATGCTTAATAGCTTGTTTATTCGCAGCTTTAAGAACTAAAAGAGCATCTCTTGATCTTGATCCTTTCACATAAGCATCCGCAAGTTCAATTGTAAGGTTTATATATAATTTAGAGTAATCGGATATTTTAATAGTAGTATGACCGTTTTGAAGATTATTTATAGCCTCTTTAGGTCTGTCCTTTCTGTTCAATATCTTACCAAGAAGTAAATATCCCTGAGAAATATAGTGGATGTTCTTTGCCTTTTTTGAGTAATAAAGTGAATACTTCATGTACTTTAGTATCTTACTGATATCTTCTCTGATCTCTTTCTTGTATTTATTGAATGGATCATCATCATATTCAACGATTTCCTGATAATACATCTCTGAGAGAAAATAATATATCATACCCATTCTTTTATACAGCTTCTTCTCTCTATATATCTTAAGAGCTTCTTTCAAATTTGATTCAGCGTCATCGTAATGCCTTCTCATGATTTTTAATCTACCTATATTCATTAGGGCATAAGCACGGGCTAAACTACTATTAATTTCTTTTGCAATCTTATGTGCTTTATTGAAACTTTTCTCAGCTTCAATTGCATTATTATGGAATATATAACAAGAACCGAAATCGGCTAATCTATAACTTGTTTCTTCAAGATCGTTCAAAGCTCTAAATATCTTTATTGATCTTTCAAAACTCTTCATTCCCTTAGTTATCTCTTTCATCTCAAGATAAATATTTCCAAGCTGACCGGCACAAACGCCTTCAACATCCTTTAAACTAAGAACTGAAGCAATATCCAAAGCTTCGTTATAATATTTGATTGCATCGTTTACTTGCCCAAGCTTATAAGTGATCTTACCTAAATTACCAAGCAGAATGGATCGGAATTTAAGATTATTCGATTTTTCTGCTATCTTTAAAGCTTTCTTAAATGTAGATATACTCTTGTTAAATCTAAATTGAGTTTCATAGATAATACCTAATTCATTCAACAGAAAACACATTGAATCAGTATCTTTTGATCTCTTTGTATACTCCATTGATTTCTTTAAATAATTAACCGAGGATTTCACATCTTCTTCTCGCTTCTTATATAAAGCATAATACTTATACAATTGACCTTTTTGGTAATTTTTCAGTTCGAATTTTCTTTGAAGCTTAGAAGCTTTATGCAACATCTCTTTTATCTTTTTGATCGGAGAATATGATATTGTATGATCGATCAGCGACATCAAAATATCAAAATAGAACTTGTAGTTTGTTGATTTCCCATATCTTTTCAGTAAAGTATAAGCTGTTTTCCGAGCTTTAGTATACTCTTTCATCATATAAAGTATTTTAATCTCTTCTAGCAGTAATTTATCTTTTTTCTCGCCTGGTTCAATGTAGGTGATCAATTTCTGAAGATTGATCAATGCTTTTTCGATGAAATTTTTAGACATAGCACTTAAATAAGCTTCTTCCAGATATTCAGCAGCTTTTTTATAATTACCTGATAAGTGATGGTGATACCCTAACCAATTTGGATGAGCAAGTTTCGAAGTTACTTTTGTGCCTTCAAGTAACATAGCTACACCTTTATGCCATTCTTTCTTATTTGCTTCACTTGCAAAATTATATAGTACTTTACTTACGATCGGATGTGAGAAAGTATAATAATTTTCTATATGAAATTTCTTAATGAAATTACTTTGAGTTATTAATTCAAGTTCCGCAAAATCTAAAGTTGGATAATATTCCTTTAGGATAGTCTTGTCAAACTTCACACCAATAACAGAAGCAGCCTGTAATATCTCCAAATGCTGTTTTGGTAATTTTTCTAGGTTTAATTTAACAATTTCTTCAATATCAGTTGGAATAAGTTTTTTCTTATAATATTTTGTTTTCTCAAGTTCACTTTCTTTTTCAACTATCATACCTGCTGTATAAACAAATTTAAAGAATTGTTCTAAGTGGAAAGGATTACCCGCAGATAATTTTAATAGAACTTTCTCCACTTCAGATGACATTTTTTTACCGAAAGTCATCTCTTTTAGAAGAAGCCTCATTGTATCTTTCTTCAAAGGTGGCAATTCTTGTTTAAATGGCTTTAAGAACCTGTTGAATTCCAAAGTATTTGATTTGTGATAAGTTAAAATGAATGATATCTTGTTAACATCACCTTTCTTATTTCTTCTATTTCCTATCTCAACTAGATGAGAAATACTATACTGGATAACATACTGCATTAATTCCTTTTCTTCATGCATTAAGTGATCAATGTCATCAAAAACAAATATTACACCCTGATTATCTTTTATATTACAATAGTAGTTTACAATTATAAATAGACTAAGAGCTTCTTTTAAATTCTTTAAACGTAGTTCCGGAGACAATGTATCATAAATACTTTTTTCAATATCAATGTTGTACATCATCTTATAAAGAATAAATAATTTCTTCTTGAATAGATCTCTTTCACTTTTTTCAGGGCAAGTTGAATGTAAATTTTTGAAGTAATCAACCAGTTTAGACTTAACAGAGGATATATTATCGAATATAGTAATACCTGCACTTTCATCAATTATATACTTAAATAAGTCTATAATACTATCTCTGTTCTCAACTTTGGAATAGATTATATAAAAATTTTCATTTGCCATTCTTTTTACGATCTCTTCAACCAATCGCGTCTTTCCACTACCATACCTTCCGGTAATAGTGATTATCTTACCACCATTTCTCAGCAACTGGTTCAAGTTAATTATCTCTTTATTCCTACCGATTACTTTATGAGAAAATAATCCTTTTAATACTATTTTTTCACTATCATCTTTTGAATTTTTCTTTTGCTTCTTTTCAACTTTAGTAACTTTAGGTATAATAGATTTCCCTGATTTATGAACTTCAATTTCTCTGGATTCACCGTTAGGAATCTTTTCTATTATATCATCTATTTTTGCTGTTGTTTCTGAAGATATAAAATATCCTGCTCTCTCTTCTGCACCTACGATGGATGCGAACATAGTGTCCTTGAAATGGATTATTCTATAATTTAGTTTTTTAAATGATCTTGAAACTTTATGTAATTCTTCTACACATATAAGTTTGTTAGTGTGATCATTCTCAAAGACTTTAGGGAAAGAAAATGTTATAATCACCCTAACTCCATACTTTGATAATTCTATCTTATTTATAGCACCATCAAAATTCACTGCAAATCTAAATACTTTTTTAAATAATTTACTTAACCCGAAGAAAAAACTGTCTGTAAAAACCCTTATTTCAGTTTCATCCTCCAACTTTTCAAATTTCTCAATATACTCTTTGACCAGATCATGAATACCTGAAAATTCTAAAGCTATTAGAGAACCTTCCTTGTATTCTCTAAAGTCATTATCCACATCTGATTTTAAACCTGAATAAATATATTCCGGTAAAAATGATTTTATTATAGATGTTTTTAGATTTAAATAATCATCAGTTGGTAAGGAAAGGTCTTCAACTTCAGTGATCAATTCTGAAATACAATAACAATTTCTTGTTCTACAAGATTCGATGTGCTGTTTTGCACTTTTGTACATACCTGGAGAAACTAATATTTCGCCATTCTTACCTTTATAAGCATTTTCGACAGCATTTTGAGGAACTGTACCTAAAACTATTCTTTCTTTTCTTTTATCATTACCAAAAATTATCTCTAAAAATTTACCATAATCCAAACCACATGAAATGTGTTCTTCAAATGTGAGTTTATATTTATTTTTTACTTCTTCCACAAATGCATTGTACTCTTTGACCAATTCAATTGAGCAGTTAACAGAATGTAATATGATCTCTTCTTTTTCTTTTTTTAATAGTTCTTTTGTGAATAGAACATTTATTTTATTGTCACTTATTTTTAGAAATATTCCACCATTTTTATAGATGATAGTTAAGAACCTTGTGATGAGGTCATCCGAAAGTTCTTTATAAAGTTCTGTAAAATTATCTTTTGTCTTTAATAATGAAAATAGTTCATTAAGAACATTGAACTTAATAATATTGACAACACCTTCTTCTAGAAAAATAAGGTCATCTGTCAGCAGCTTATTAGCCGTATTATTTGGTAAAAATTTCTTTAATTTTTTCAATAACTGTATAGTACTCATTCTACACCTTTTTTTACTAAAATTTTCTGTTTAACATATATTCTGTAAATTCTATTAATTCTTGTGTATCATAGCTTCTGGACAACTTTTCAATAGCTACTTTTGCCAGTTCTATTCTTCTAACAATCTCATCATTCGTATCATCTAAAATACCATTTCTTTCATATATATCTCTTACTGTCAATATTTCTTCTCTGGTAACATCTTCTTTTTCAATTATCTCATTGAATTTGTTAAGATCTTCACCGGTCAATTTTTCTTTTGCCTTAATATAAAGATAAGTTTTTTTACCCTTTTGAACATCACTACCGTAAGTCTTTCCAAGCAGTTTCTCATCTCCGGCTATGTCTAGATAATCATCCTGTATTTGAAATGCTAAACCAAGAGCTCTACCGTATTGACTAGCGATCTCAAGTAATTCGTTATCGACATCAGCACATGCTGCTCCTATCTTTGTTGAAACTGCCAATAAAGCCGATGTTTTTTTGTCGATCATATTTACATATTCTTCTTCAGTAACATCTGCTCTGGTCTCAAATTCCTTATCAAATCCCTGTCCCTCACAAACTTCTAAAAGTCCTTCTGTGAAGATATTAATGATCTTATCCGAACTATTGAATTTCTCTTTTAACAGTACTTTATAAGCCAGACTAACTACTCCATCTCCCGCAAGAACACCGACTGCAAGATCCCATTTCACATGAACAGTAGGTTTATTCCTTCTCTTATCATCATCATCCATAATATCATCATGGACCAGAGTAAAATTATGAAGTAATTCAATAGCCAATGCGGGATAAAGAACTTTATCTTTTTCCCCGTTGAACATCCTGTAAAATATCTCACAAAGTATCGGTCTTATCCTTTTACCACCAATTTCAATGATATATTTCATTGGTTCATAGAGTAACTTCGGTTCCTGCACTTGAAGAACCTGGTCTAAAGAATCGTTAATCTTATCTCTGTAAATATTTAATTTATCAGTAAATTCCATCTTTATTTTTCACTCTTAATAAATCTTTGCTGAGCCATTCTGAAAACATTACCAATTGTATAATACAATATCAATCCTGATGCAAAATTATTAAATAATACTAATAAGAATATTGGCATGAAATATTTCATCATTTTCTGGTTTGGATCCGCTCCCATAGTATCTTTCATCTGCATGAACATTGTAACTGCCATCAATATTGGTAGTAATCCAACATTAGCTCCATACATCGGTATAGAGAATGGTAATGTAAACATTATTTCAGGTAATGACAGATCTTTTATCCACCACATAAATTCTGCACCTCTGAATTCGATGGTAGCACCAAAGACTATGAACATTCCGTAAAGTATCGGCATTGGTAATAATGTCGGTAAACAAGAGCCAAATGGATTAACTCCATGCTTTTTGTATAGCGCCATTGTTTCTTGTTGCTGCTTTTGCGCATCACCTTTAAATTTTTCCTTCAGGTCCTTAATATAAGGCTGTATCTTTTTCATCTGAGCTTGACTTTTATAACTCTTCATAGTGAATGGAAGTACAAGTGTATTCACTAAAAGAGATAGAATTATTATTACAAGTCCGTAATTGCTAATGTAACTATGAAGGAAAGTCAGTGTGTAATAAATTGCCAATGAGAATGGCTTGATTATCGACCATCCCCAATTAAGGGTTGACTCGAACTCAAGGTCATAAGATTTTAAAATGGAATTATCCATTGGTCCAAGATAAACATTAAAATTTTTCACAGGAGCAGACTTCTTATCAAGAAATACTGAGAATCCCATTCCGGTATACAGTTCAGACTTGTCAGCTTTACTTGGATAGTTTATAAACGCATCGAAGTTATTTTCTTTGTTGAAAATAAACAGTTCAAAATATTTTGTCCTAGTTGCACCCCATTCAATTGATCCATTTATTTTCTCAGGATCATCATTATCATCAAAATCTAAATACTCTTCACCTTTTGTCTTAACATAAGTTTCACGGTAGAAATCTTCTCTGTTGAGATTTTTCCCGTTATCAGATACTTCTGTATAACCTAGCCCTTCTTTCCAGTTGACGGCGACACCTTCTTCTTCCTTTATATTTTCAAAGATAGGTGTTGTATCAATAGAAACATCAAAAGAATATTTTTCGTTATAAAATTTATATGTTTGAGTATATAGTTCTTCACCTTTATTATCAGCGAACGTTAAGATCAACTCTTCACTTCTGTATGAATCGTCTAATAAAATATTATCCGTATTTACTTCTGCGTAAAGATCAGTCAGGGAATTTCCGTTCTTTAAGAATATCTCAGTCTGTAGATTCTTTGTATTTTCATAAATAAGATCTATAATTTTTGTCGTATCAACTTTATTCTTATACTTTTTTATTTTCCAACTTTTTATAACACCACCTTTAGTTGACACTACCGCTTTATACAGATCTGTCTCAATTGTGATATGTTTTTCTTTAGGCTGAACATAAGATTCTACTAATGTAGTGTCCACGTTCAATTCTGAAACTATGGTTTCTGTTATAGATGCTGGATCTTCAACTTGTTCTTCAGCAATAACTTCTAATACCTTTTCATCTTGAAATGATTTTTCTTCTTTAACAACTTCAGGCTTATTAGGCATGATATAGGGATATAGTATTATTACTAATGCAATTAAGAAAAAGGCTAACTTTGTATTTTTATCCATTAATTTTTCCGTTTAATTTTTGAGTTTGCTTGAAGTGAAGTTTATCACCCCAATTTGCAGGTGGATCGTGGTAAGCTTTATTAAAAGGATTACATCTGAGAACTCTCCATGCGCCCAAAACCGAACCTTTCATAGCACCATATTCCTTTAATGACTCAACAGTATAATTGGAACATGTTGGAACAAAAGTACATTTACTTCTTTTCATTGGGGAAATGAGCTTCTGGTAAAGTCTTATGAATGTAATTATTAAACTTTTCACTTGAGATGATCTCCATTAAATCTTGTTTGATGCCTTTAAAATTTATCTGATCATATCTTTTGGTCGCTGTTAAAATTATATGATGAGATTTTGGGAATTTAGCCTTATTACATCTAAATATTTCCCTCATCCACCTTTTTATTCTATTCCTAGCAACAGCCTTTCTTCCTAGTTTCTTACTTACTAAGAAAGCAACTTTAAAGTTGCTTTCTTCAGTTTTTTTCAAAACTATTATCCTTAGTAAGTCATTCTCAAAACGAGTCCCATTCCTAAGTGTTTGAGTGATATCATTTTTATTCTTGAGAATGAGATTTCTGTTTAAAGAATTCTCTTTCACCGGATCTCCATTAGTTATCTTCTGATTTCATCACTAACAGTTAGTCTTTTTCTTCCTGCTTTTCTTCTACGAGCAAGTACTTTTCTGCCGTTCTTAGTTGACATTCTTTCTCTGAAACCGTGCTTATTTCTTCTTTTTCTATTAGACGGCTGAAATGTTCTTTTCATCTTTTTATCTCCAAATTAATTTGATTCTTTTTCGAATATACCGTTATCTTGCTTTTTTACGCACTAATACAAGAGTGAAGAATATAATGCAAATTGAAATGAATTGCAAATATTTTCTAATACAGTGGGTATAATCGCTTATTATTTATAATAAGGGAGGTTGAAGAAGAGGGTATTAAAACTTTTTATACTCAAAACAGTATTCTTTTCTCTTACAGGTTTTACAGAATTTTCCCATCCATAAATGATCGAACTGTGTCATGATCTGTTCTACCATAACACTATCGTCTGTAATAAATCCTGATTCGAAATTTCTTTTATCCTTACTCTTTGCTCCCATCCCCGCACCTGTTAGGTTCGCACTGCCTGAATATGCAAACTTTCCATCAATGATCACAGATTTAAAATGAATTCTAGGACACAGAAACATTTCCATATTTTTTATTAAGAAAGGATATTTGTCAAAGTCCCGTCTGTATGCTTCTCCCGGTTCTTTTGCATGAATTATTCGAACTGATACACCTTTCTTTACCAAGTCTGATAGGATCTCTAAAAATGGCACCATTTTCTTTGCTTTCTTAACATAAAGATCTTTCATATCGCTTGTGCCGACCCATAGGAATTGCTGAGCTTGAGGGATACGATCCTGTATAACCTTTTCGTAAATATTTTTATCAGTAATGAACTCTATATTATACATGTGTATTATGCCTTGTTCTTTAGCTTTGAAACAAGGTCTAAACCATCATTCTGATTTACTTTACCGATCTCTTTCTTAATCCCGGCAAGTTTACTTTGATAATTTATTATATTCTTTATACTTTGAATTTCGTTAACTTCTTCAAGAAGAACAGAAATATGCCTTTTCAAGTCACTAATACTGCTATTGATATCAGATAATTTACCATTTGTCTGTTCACTTTCCCTAATTGAATTCAAATATGATTTTTTATTACTTTTTAATTCTTTCAAATTCTTTTGATTATCATCTATCACTGAATTCATTTTATCAATTTTTTCCTCTATCACTCCTAGGAGTTCAGGACTATATGGCGTTAAATTATTTTCTTCAAGTATCTTATTTAATATACCCATTTATTTTACCCTCTTAACATATTCTAATATCATATTCGCATATTTAATAGCAGTATTGATCCCTTTATTGTACTTGTCTGTTCTGAAAGTTGAATACTTCACATTAAAATTCTTTTCTTCAAAATTCTTGCAGAAAGTTCTAATATCTTTATGATTCATTAAAATATAATAACTTATTGATGCCCATAATTTGTGAGTATCTTTAGAATTAAGTGCTTTAATAATATTATTTACACCTATTTTATTACTATCCTCTATTTCAATATCATTTGATATGGAGAATTTTTTCTTCTTTTTATATAGGATCAAATATAAATATTCTTTTAATTTAAAAAAATCTTCATTTTTCATATCATTCTTATAAGCTTCGTAAGACAGATCATTCTCTCTACACCATTGAGACGGATCAATTTCAATATTTCTAAAATATAATTTAATATTATAAGCTATATCTTCACCATTCTCTTTAATAACTTTTGATAAATCTTCAACTCTGTTGTAAAGTTCAGTCAAGGCTGGTAAATATTTTTTATTTCTTGTATTCATAAGATGCTCCTTTAGTTAAGACGCTCCTTTAGTTAAAGTGTTACATTTGGTTAATCCAAATATTCAGCTAACAACATTGCAACTTTGTCTGTGGCTATTTCCATAGCATTAAAAATATACAGCAATTCATTATCATCCAGGTTGTCTATCTCTCTGCTTTCAACTATAACTAATCTATTATTTTTTTCGTTTGTTGTGTCGATACCTATACTTACAGGCAATATTTCCGTATTCAGATCAAGTATTTTAAAATAAAGGTCTTTATCCGCAATTTCAGTAATATTTCCAAGATCGACATAAAAATACATTACATCATCGATCAAACTAATATAAACTGTCATCTCTCCTGATTTATTGGCAGACAGTATATTCTCTGAAACTTCATCAACTATGTAATCTCTATTCTCTAAAAATTCTATCAAGTCCACGAGTACAATAGATCTTACTTTTATTATTTTCATTAATTATCTCCGTTTTCACACGTTCTCAATGACATATATATACAAATATAAACATTTATTGACAAATGCGCAATGATAAAATAAAAAAGGTGCCTGAATGACACCTTTTTGGAGATATTATATTTTGATTATTTTACTTCCAGTTATCCGCTGGATCTATCTCTAGATCAAACCAGTCTATCATAGCTGAAAACATATCACTTACCTGATTTTCTGAATTATCTAAGAAGTATGTTGGGATTCCAAAAAATGCTGTTCTATATATATCACCATCAGATATATAGCGAGTAGCTACCGTTCCAGATCTCTTTAATACCGGTCCAGTTTCTCCAAGTAGCCTATCTTCCCACTGAAGTGAATGAATAATATCTCCATCAATAGTTGTACTATCACTTCCTGCTTCAAAAGGTAGTTCATAAATTGATTTATACTTGTAAACTGCTTCTCCTTTAAAAGTCTCCATCGTTGGTACGCCCGTAAATACAGTACCATTATCTTTTAATGACAATTTTAAGATCGCCCCCATTTTTTCAGTATCCCACCAAGCATCATTTACTCTTATGCTGTCAATTCTCATTTCTTTTATATTCATATCATCAATATAATCATAAGGTGTAATACCTATAAAATCGTAATTATCTGAATATTTATAATCTGGTCGTTGCCTAGAACTATTTTCAGTAAAATACGTTTTTTGCTCGGGAAATGTCATCGAAGATACTCCAAAGTAATCTCGGAAAAATTCTAACGAACCATCAGTCAATGTAGATGTTTGTGCTGCGTAAGGGTCAAATATCTGCCTAAAAGGAGCTTTATATTCCATAATCGGCAGCTGATCCGGTGATGTATATAACTTCCCCATTAACGCGGAGTTACCGAGTATCATTACTTTTCCACCAACATTAAGATAGTCTGATAAAGATTCGTAATATCCTTTGTATGGAAGTGTTCCATTAAAATCAATACCATTTGAATTACTTCTATCATCTGATGCTATGATAACCATTCGGTATTTCAATAGTTCTCTAATATCAGGAGAATAATATCCACGTTCTATTTCCAAAGAATCTACTATTATATCTGCAGTGGTTGGATTCCCATCATGATCACCCCAAATATAATCCCAACCTATAGTTTCAACTTTCTTTAAAAACCTTATTATTCTATAAAGATTTAGAGAATCTGTAACCTCAATTTCAGGTTTGTAACCAGCATACCTTAGTAGTGATTCATAAAATACACTTGTACTGTCAGGATTGGGATTTCCCATATACAGACTAGATGAAAATTGCAGAGAATACAAAGTCGGATCAGTATCATCAATGAAAAGAATCCCTCTGTCAAATTGAGGTGTATATACTGAGAAATTAACAGTTGCATGATTATCAGCTTCTTCTAAGGCATCATCTCTAACCCATACTCTGAATGAATACTTCCCTTCTGCAGAATAGTTATATAATGTACTTGAAAATTCAACGGAAAGATTGGAAGTAGACCAATCTTTCAAATCTATAATTTCAATATCAGTTCCATCGGGATTTAACGCCCATAACTCCCATTTGAATTCAAGATCAACCCCAGCTCCATCCGGATCTTCACCAAACCATTCAAAGTCTATAGGTTTCCAAAAAGAAGTTTCGTTCGGAAGGATAAGTTCGGCTAATTCGGGACCAAGATTAAAGGTATATTGATCATAACCATTTATCTCTAATTTCTCTGACTTAACCATTGGAAATTTTGGTCTTTTGTTCATTCTTCCAAAAACTTTTGAAGCAATTTCTGTTACTGATCCGTATTCATCAACTCCGTATACAAAGAACTTTGAGAAAACTACTTTTCTAGTTACTTCAATAGCTTCAACAGTATCAATGTATGTTGTGCTATCAATGAATAATTCTGTGCTATTGAATTTCTCCATTGGAAATGAAACATCCGCATAATTGTTTAGAGTTTCATTCCATAAACCAACAAGTGTAGCTTCAGCTTGTAGATTTGTTATAGTAGTATCAGTCGTTATACAGTAGTAATAATTCAAATTTGTACTATCATTACTGTTACCATACCACTGAACTTTGTATTCTGCATTAGAAATAATATCTGAAGTATCAAACAGGTATACTAATGGTATACTTGCACTGAAGAAATCATCACTCATATCAGTAATTGTATCATCAGTTACATTCGTAATCTTAATTTGATAATCACTTTCTTGTGGTAGGTCAATTGGTATTGACCAATCATAAATTCCGATATTGTCTGCAGAATCTTTTAGAACTTGGTAAAATAAACTGTTTTTATAAAGCTCGATCTTGACTTTACCTTTAGAATTATAATTCCACTTTATCGCTCGCTGACCACCTACATTCCAAATTTCGTTCCCGTTTGGTTCTGTTATAGTGACAGAGGAAACTGAAGTAATTTTAAAATCATTCTCACTCTCATCATACAATGTTGAATCATCAACACTGACAATTTTAATCCTATAATCGATACCCTCTTCAATGTCAGAAGGAACTGTCCAATCATAAGTACATATATTTTGAATTGAATCTCCAACACTTTGAATTGAATCTCCAACGATCAAATTTAAGATAGAATTTTTATACAATTCAATTCTTACAGCTTCTTCAATGTTATCTTTCCATGAAACTATCTCTGTTGAATCAGGCATGAGAATTTCTCCACCTACTGGTGAAGTTAGAGTTATAGTTGATGCAACTGGGTCACTCGGATTACTATCATCTGAGCAAGACAATACTGTAATTGTAAGCAGAAAAACCATAAACACAGTTATTAAAAATTTCTTTAACATAATTTATATCCCTTTAATAATTTATTTAACTAAGACCATTTTCTTAGAGATTTTTTTACCATCAGCTTTCAATGTGTAGTAGTAAATTCCACTGTTTAGTTTATCAGCTTTAAATATCTTACTATGATAACCTGGTGCTAATTCTTTATCTACTAACTTTTCTACTAATTGTCCGGCTACATTGTAAATATTTAGCTTAACATTACTTATTTTACTTAGAGAAAATATTATTCTAGTCTCAGGGTTAAATGGATTTGGGTAATTTTGGTGTAATTCAGTTACAAAAGGTAGAACATTTTCGTTTTCTTCTACACCTTTAACCTTCTTCATATTGGTTACTAAGCTAGATGTCAAAGCAGGAACCCCCATTTTAGGATCACCAAAATCAGATGACACTACAGAGATATATGAAATATTTTCAAGATATTTGTTAAATAACCTCAGACTGTATTGGTAATAATTAACTGTTTCTGTTCCATTTATAACTATTGAAGCTGGAACTGAAGTATATTCAAAAACATCTGAAACTACATGACTACCAAGTAAATCTCTATTGTCTCCAAAGGGAATTAATTTAAAAATACTCCCTTCTGCAGTTATAATGCTTAAGTTATTAGCAAGAAGACTGTCAAATTCAGCTTGCCCTACAGGAATATCTAAGAAATCACCAACATCAGCAACATTCTGATATGCATAATTCACATTATCGATTGTCAACAGATCTATAAAATTAGATGCATTAGAATTTGGTGAAACCTTAACGGTATAACCTTCGAAATCTATTACATTCGTAAATTTATCTTTATCCATTTCAGGACCTGAGTAAGCCTCCGTTCCGTCTTGCATTGTATAAAACTCAACTGAATTCCACTCCACGACTACATCATTATCTTCAAATCTTATTTCAGTTTTTGGTGAAGGTGGGGGTTGTGGTCCAGAAAAATCAGGCACACCATCTCCAACATCAATTTTTCCGTTATCGAAGCCATATCTTACCCACGAACCTTGAGGAGCTAACCCATTTGATCCGTAATACTTAACCATATAACCATAACCATCAGCAGTCACACCGAAATTTTCATCTGCAAATTCTCTTCCAAACGGTAACAAGTTATCTTCACTGTTCGCAAAATTACCGAAGATATCTGTGAATGGATTTGTGAAATCGTCTAATTCAAAATTCGCTTCTCCTTTATCAGGTCCACCATACTCAGACACTGGATCCGTCCACCAACATTCAGTAACCCCTGCCCCAGAATAGATCCCATCTTTTCCAACATCCTCTCCATACCAACCGTCACCTTTGATGGTACCATCTTTATTCACAGGTGTGTCATACATTGGAATATCATACATTCTTTCACACCAAATCACATTATTTAATGCATCGTACCAACCATTATCATAAAGTGATGGATCTAAACCATCTGACGGATCCATTGCATCAGGATCTGAATAATTAGGATCTTGGTCTAATGAAGTATGGAAGTTCTCGTTAACAATAAATGCCATCGTAAGCTTTAATGAGTCGCCATGTTGAAATTCCCATATGGTTTTATTCATTGGTGTATCAAGTTCATCCACAACACCGTCTTTATTTGAATCATATGCAAAACTGATGTCTTTTTCTACACCCAATGGTCCAAACGAAAGGATATACTTTGTATCATTTCCGTTTGCAAGGTCATTTCTATCTATAAGTTCTCCATCAGCTACTGGATTTTCAGCAGATAATTCAGTTGGGGTGATCCATTCCTGCCATTTATCAGCTTGCATAAATTGCTCGTCCATAGGATTCATTGGATCTAGATAATCGGGATCATCATATCTTCCAAGATCTACATCGATTAGATCATATTGGTTGTAATCAAATTCATCATTTGACATTACCATGTATTTACCTTTATCACCTGCAGGTCTTCCCTCAGTTCTTCCTCCGAATAAAGGTTGACCCCCAGAATTACTTAGATTATCCTGATTAGTATCATCATATCCAATTTGCTCCGGTGTTAGATCGTAATCCCACACTAAAGGATCAACTCCATTAATTGGCGTTGTACCCGGTCCATGCAATCCTGTCTTCCATCTTGGTCCCCAATCAACACTCTCGTCATTCGAATCTGCAACATACATATTGAATGCATATCTTAAATTTGGATTTGGGTTCCTTAAAACCTTTACTGTTACAACTCCTGTTGCTCCATCTAAAGGTGCACCTGCACTAGGTTCTATTGGAGTGTTATCGGTACCATTATAATTTCTACCGTCGTTATCTGCTGCCCATGCAAGATTCATATCATAGATTTTATGTTCCCCAGTCGCAGGATCAGGGATAGGATTTTCCCATTTCTGAACAAATCCACCAATATCATCTGCACTAAATCCTTCCCCAACACCTGGCATCCCAATATCACAATCCAAATAAATTCCCATAAAAAAATCATAGATATTCTTACTTTCATCGTTTCTGTTGTACAAAGTATAATCTATGATTATGAACTTCTGAGCAAACTCATAAGACCAAGAATAACTTTTTTGTTTTACTTCTATACCCAAAGGTATGTGGTCTCTTTGGTCAAATACATCTTGCCCAGTATAAACTGTGTTAATATATTTATCCGTGTACATAGTATTAAATTGCTCTTCTGCACTTGCTGCGGGATCATATACTTCTTCAAATAAGCAATTGATTTTCCCCTGAACATTTGAAAGTTCATTGAACGCACCTAAAGTTGTACCTGATTCATCCTCGTTAAATAAAACTGGGCACATCTCCATAGGCATTGGATTACCATCCCATCCTGCATAAGCAGTTGTCACATAAGGACCTTCAAAAGGAATTGCACCATTAACTTCTGCTAAGTTTTTATAACCACCAAACAATAATGCTCCTGCAAATAAGAAATCAGTTCCTGAACCTCCAGGCATTTCTCCTGAAACTGCAATCTTTCCAGTACATGGATCTGAGAAGTTTTTAGGGTTTCCAAACATTCCCATATTACTCATATTCATCCATAATAAACCTGCTCTATGAACCCTATTTGCTGGATCTGGAATAATTGCTTTGGAATCCTCTCCTGTTTGTAAACCATTATTTTCACCTACCTCTTGAGGTGCAGATCTTCCAAGAAGGCATGCTAACATTAACAATGAAAGAAGCAACAAAATTTTCTTCATAATTTCCCTCGTTATATATATATAGTAATATTCTAAGAATAATATAGAACCCTACTCAAAAACATGCAAGATAAAAACAAATAATTATCAATTAATATAGCATATTCACAATGTTAATTTACTTTATTTTTCTTTGTAGTAAAATACCTGCAACGATGAAGATCAATCCCACGAATGTGGATAAAATTACATCTTCATTTGGGACTATAAAATGAATTAAAACTAAAGATAAAAATGGTGCAAGGAATATTAAATTGCTGACTTTGGCAGTAGTGGTTGAAAGTTTCAGGGCTTTAGACCAGAGAAGGAATGTTAATCCCATTTCAAAGAAACCTATATAAGTACCACCTAATAAACCCCTAAGTGAAATACTTGAAATATCTGAAAATATCAGAACAGTTATCGTAATGTATATTGTCCCGAAAACAAAATTCAAAAATAATCTTACAGCAGCATCTTTATCATCTTTTGAATTATAAATCCAAAAAAGAGCCCAGATCACTGCTGAACTTAAAGCTAAAGTTGCTCCGAAGGGATTGGAAAAACGAAAACTCGTCACATCTCCCCTTGT
>JAQICF010000011.1 GCA_027858795.1 Candidatus Delongbacteria bacterium
TAATCATTTTACAGATACGTATTTGTAAAACTTAACTAGATTATTAGCAGTTTTTTTTTACAAAATAAATCAATAGAACTAATTGATAACTATTCGATATTATGAAAATACATTTAATAAGACACGCAAAAACTGATGCGAACTCTAAAGGTTTACTTATTTGTGATCCTAACGAACCTTTGAGTGACGTGGGTTTCAAACAAGCTGAAAAACTTAGAGATTATCTTAAATCATTAGATATCTCTGATATTTGGTGTAGTTCACTTCCAAGAGCAATACAAACAATAAAACCATTTCTTGAATATAGTAGTCGTAAAGTTACTTTGCTCCCTGAACTAACTGAAGGTCAACTTAATCTTGATTCTAGTGTACCTTTAGAAGAACCATGTTACCGAAATTTTACATTACCGGATAGGTTGAAAAACTTTGACCTTAGTGAAGTGCCTGTCAGGATTCCTGTTCTAGATGAAACAGTTGGTCAATTCAGAGGTAGAGTTAATGAATTTATTAAAGCACTAAAGACTGCAAAAGATATTGATTCATTGCTAGTGATTACACATGGACATTTTATAAGAGAGTTTTTAAATATGTTCCTTGAATGTAAAAATTGCTTTCGCTTTCCTGCTAAGAACTGCTCTGAGACATTGATTGAATTTGGGGAAGATATTATTATTCATCATATCAATAAAGAAGTGTTTTAAAACAAAATATTATTTTTTAGCTTTCTTTTGTTTGCCCCAAAAGAAAGTTGGAAAGAAAAAGGCAGCGGAACTAATCGTAGGGGCAGGTCTTGTGCCTGCCCGTTTGAATTTATGATATATTATAAAACGGGCGACCACAAGGGTCGCCCTTACGAACAGGATCTACCCTATTTATTCTCTCCATTTGTTGCAGTTGTTGTGTAAAAACACACACAACTATTGCAACGGCAATTCAACAGAATGGAGAAACCTGCTTCACTGCTATAAATAAGTTATTACTTAGAGGATAAAAATTTGAACTGCCTTGATTTTTGTAACATTTTATCAAGAAAAAGTTAAGAAAGCCCCATAATGATATGAGCGTATTATTTACAAAACTTCAACAAGCTCAAGAGCAGCTTTTCCAATATCCTTATTTGATTCTCCTAAAGCAATAAAACGAATCTCAAACTCTTGAAAAATATCGGGATATTTCTGCATTGCCGAAGATAAAGTTTTATTATCCGAGATATCTTTTAAAACTTCCTCATAGATAGTTTTTAATTTATCATCAGCCACAAATAAAGCAAGGTGCAAAGCATCTTGAAACAAATGAAAAACATTTCTGTCCAGCAACTTTATTTTTTTATTTGTCTCATTTTTTTCATTAAATTTTTCTACATGCTTGAGGTAATGATTATAAGTAGTATTATCAGTAGATTCGAAATCTTCGCCTTCAAAATATCCTAATACCTTCCAGTAATTTTTTCTTTTTTCTTCTTCAGACTCAGCTTCCTCTTTCATTTTAACAACGTTTGGCAACATACCGATAAAAGCCTCAAAATGACCGGATTCTTCACCAATTCTTACCGTCTCCCTCTCAAGTTCTGTGAAAATTTCCGGTCTAGAATTGAGAGTATCCATAAGAGTTGACATATTGATTATTTCTTCTATCATTTGGTCTATAACAGATCTTAATTTTTCATCTGCCCATTCAGATGCTTCTTTTAAACTCTGTGTTATTGTTATCCCAGATTCTATAAGTAAAGCGAAAGTTTTCCAATATTTTGATCTTGTATTTTTTTCTCCTTCAACTTTATAAGGTAATCCCACTTCTTCAATATGAATACCTACCTTATTTGAGACTTGTGCAAGTTTATCAGATTCTTCTCCAGAATATATTACTAGTATTTCAAACCGAGTAAAGACAGTTTTATTGTTGTTTAATAATTCGTATAATTTATTACCCTTTTTTACTCCTTCGATAATTTCTTTGATGATAGACTTAACTTCTTCATCTGCACTTTTTGAGGCTATCTTTAAAGAATCTATAATTGTAACCTTCTGGCGAAGTAAATTAGCGAAGATTTTCCAAAACCTACTTCTTTGTTTCGATGTATTATTTATTTCAGTCATGGTAGTACTCCTTTTTAACTTTTCATTGATCAAACCCATTACGAAATTATATTTCGTGATCTTATCCTCAATGACATCTTTTTGTTTTTCAAGAAGTTCAGCTAAAACAGATTCATCATCCTGATTATCTACTATCTCTTTTATCTCTGCTAAAGAAAGATCGAACTGCTTGAAGAAATTTATTAGTTTCGCAGTTTCTAAATTACTCTCACTATAATACCGGTACTTTGAAAATTCATCCACTTTTGCAGGTATTAAAAGTTCTTTATCCTGATATAGTTTCAACATTTTCTGTGTTAAATTAGTTAACTTCGAGAATTCTCCGATACTATAGAACATTTTACATCCAATTGAATTTTATAATGATTGTGTGATCGCACAATTACTAATGTAAATATTAACCCAGGGTTAAAGTCAAGTAATATTTTTTTTAAAATTATTTATTCGAAGATTAATGTTTGTGAAAAATGACCGTAGGGGCGACTCTTGTGGTCGCCCTTACGAGATGGCGAGTAAGTCAAAAGATATCAATTACAAAATTTCAACCAGTTCATTTGCAGTTTTTCCGATATCCTTATTTTCTTCTCCGAAAACAATAAACTTAGTCTCAAACTCCTGAAAAATATCTTGATACTTTTCCATTATTGATGATAATGATTTATTATTCGTTAAATCTTTCAAAATTTCCTTAGATATCTTTTTTAATTTATCATCAGCTACAAATAAAGCAAGACGAATTACTTCAGGATAAAAATGAAAATCACTTTTTTTAGGGAGTGGACTTGTTCTTTTGAATTTTTCATTCATATAATTTATAGACTTACAAATAGAATCATAAATATTACTATCATGGGTTTCAAAATCGATTCCTTCATAATCTCCTATCACTTTCCAGAAATTTTTTCTTTTATCTGACTCATCCTCAGTTTCCTCTATCATTCTGACGATAATTGGTAATTTAGGGATCATGACATCCAAGTTGCCATTAGCAAACCCAATTCTCATCATTTCTATCTCAGGTTCTGTGAAAATTTCCGGTCTGCTTTTAAGATTAGTAAGAAGATCTTTTACACTGTTTATTTCTATCATTTGGGCTGTAACAGATTGTACTTTTTCATCTGCCCAAGCACTCGCTACTTCCATACCTTTTGTTACGGTAACCCCTGATTCTAAAAGTAAACCGAAAGTTTTCCAATATTTTGATCTCGTATTTTTTTCACCCTCAATATTGTCAGGAAACCCTACTTCTTCGAAAAAGTTACCTAACATATTCGAAGCAATAGCCAGATGGTCTGTTTCTATTGCTGAGTATATCACCATCCTCTCTAATTCAGTAAAAACAGTTTTGGAGTTGTTTAAGATGTCATGTAATTTATTTCCCTGTTTTACTTCATTAATAATATCAGGCAATACTGCTTTCAATTCTTCATCAGCACTTTTTCCAGCTGTTTTCAAAGAATCTACTACAGAAATCTCCTGTTTAATTAATTTCGCAAATATTTTCCAGAATCTACTTCTTAGTTTCGATGTATTATCTATTTCACTCATGATAGTACTCCTTTTTAATTTTTCATTGATCAAACCCATTACGAAATTATATTTCGTGATCTTGTCCTCAATTACATCTTTCTGCTTTTCAAGTAGTTCAGCTAAAACAGATTCATCATCCTGATTATCTACTATCTCTTTAATCTCTGCTAAAGAAAGATCGAACTGCTTAAAAAAGATTATAAGGTTTGCTGTTTCAAGGTTTGACTTGTTGTAATACCGGTATTTTGAAAATTCATCTACTTTGGCAGGTATTAAGAGTTCTTTCTCCTGATACAATTTTAACATTTTAGGAGTTAAATTTGTTAACTTTGAGAATTCTCCGATACTATAATACATTTTACCTCCAAATGAATTTTCTGATATTTGTGTGATCGCACAATTACTAATGTAAATATATACCCAAGGTTCAAGTCAAGTAATAATAAAAAAAAGATTATCGTTCTTCTTGACTTGGAATGAGATATTCGATAAGTTATCAAGTTGATATTAATAGGAAATCAGAATTTATGACTAAGTCAAAGAGAGCAGCACTACTATCAGCTTTAGTGATTCCGGGAGCAGGACATTTATTCTTAAAAAAACGTATTCGTGGTTTTGCATTTATAGGCCTTAGTATAATGTCACTCTATTTTATTATATCAAAATTGTTAGAGAGAGCCTATTCAATCCTGGAAAAAATCGAAAAAGGTGAAGTTCAGCCAAATATAGTAGCAATTATGGATATGGTATCCAAACAACCCACCGGACAGGAAGCTAAAATAATTAGTATAGCTACATACATCCTAATCATAACTTGGATAATTTCTATAATTGATTCATACAGGATTGGGAAAAAAATCCAAAAAGAAAAGGAATAAACTATGTTAAATAACGATATTTTAAGAAGAATTAGATATACATTTGATTTTGAAGATCTACAAATGATAAAGATCTTTGGCTTGGCGGATCTAGAAGTAACTCGTGCTCAGGTTAGTAACTGGATGAAAAAAGATGATGATGAGGATTATCAGCCAATAAACGATAAAATATTTGCAACTTTTTTAAACGGTTTGATAAATCTCAAAAGAGGGAATAGGGAAGGGAAGCAACCAGAACCTGAGAAAAAACTAACGAATAATATTATTTTAATGAAATTAAAGATAGCCTTAAATCTTAAATCAGATGAGATTTTAGATGTTTTAAGTATTCATGATATAAGGATTAGTGAGCATGAATTGAGTGCTTTCTTTCGTAAGCCTGGGCATAAACACTTTAGAGAATGTAAAGATCAGATCTTGCGTAATTTTTTAAAGGGAATTCAAGTTCAATATCGTGGGAAAGATTAATTTGTAGTAATAAAGCATGATCAAAAGTGTTGACAATGTCCATACAATGTCATATATTTAAATTATGAAAATATTCAAATGGAATGCTGAAAAAAACAAATTACTTCTTAAAGAAAGAGGAATTACTTTTGAAGAGGTTGTGCAGAAGATAGAATCCGGTGCCAGAGTAATTGAAACAGAACATCCGAATAAATCAAAATATCCTAACCAAAAGATATTGATCGTTGATGTAGAAGGATACGCATATTTAGTTCCTTGCGTGATTAAAGAAGATGAGTATTTTCTGAAAACAATAATTCCCAGTCGTAAGGCTACAAAAAAATACTTGGGAGGCTATGATGACTAAAAAGCAAAAGAAGATAAAACTTGATGCATATGAAAATGAGATATTAGAAGCTTTTGAGGATGGTAGACTTATAA
The DNA here is from genome assembly GCA_027858795.1 of Candidatus Delongbacteria bacterium. The sequence goes on from JAQICF010000011.1 coordinate 5,393, forward strand.
TATCGGAATCTAAAAATGACTATCAAGAGATAGCTTCAAATACTTTAAGGAAGAATAAAAAGATAAATATAAGAATTTCGGATAACGATCTTTCAGCACTTCAGAGAAAAGCTGCAAGAGAAGGAGTTCCTTATCAAACTTTGATCGGGAGTGTTCTCCATAAATTTGTAACCGGATTATTAAAAGAAGCAGTAGAGTAATATCTCATCACTATCTTTTACTTAATTATAGAACCGCCTTTCTCACCTGAACCTTTACCCAGTTCAATAGACTTTCCAGCGCAGGAAATTACATCACGATCATGCTCGGTGATAACTAATGTATTATTCTCTATAATAATTTCAAAAGATTTCAATAGTACCTCAATATCGTGCAGATCCAGTCCAGCTGATGGTTCATCAATAACAATAAGATTATTTTTTGGGTTCTTAAGCAGATCTTTGATGATTACAAGTCTTTTTCTTTGCCAAACCGAGAGAGTCGTAAATTTTCTGTTCAGAGAAATATTCTTTATTCCAAGATCTTTGAAGTATTTATTCAACTTGGATAGCTGATCTTTTTGAATTATCTCAGAGAGTTCTTCTGTAGGTAGATCAAGCAGTTCAGAAATATTCTTATCAGAGAGTTTATGTTCAAGTATCTCAGGTTTATACTTCTGTCCTTCACAAACAGAACAAACTTTATCAGTTTCTCTCAAGAAATCAAGATTCCCTTTGATATAACCTTTTCCCTGACAGGCAGGGCAATAACTGCTTGATGCTGAAAATAACGACTTTTTGACTTTGTTAGCTTTAGCCAACTTATCGATAACAATACTATTCATACCGAAGAAAGAACCTACAGTTATAGAAGAATAATGATCTTCAGCTATAATAATATTTTCAAAGTTTGCATCAACAGATTTACATCCTGTAATATTGTTTTTCAGTGACTCAGCGAGGACTTTGAATACGAGAGTAGATTTACCACTACCGCATGGTCCGTGAATGATATTTAAAGTATCGTAAGAGAAGTCCACATCTATATTCTTTAAATTATGCAGATAAGCACCTAAGACCGAGAAAGTTCCATTGCCTTTAGGAAATACTCGTTTAGTTAATGAATGGTCGTTAACATAGATTTTTGAAGTGTTGTTGTATTGAACTACTCCATCTTCAAGTTCAACAACATTGTCCGCTGCTGAAACAAATCTTTCTTTCGGATCAGAGATAACTACCGTATTTCCAAGCTCCTTCAATTCTTTCAAAGCTTCACTGATAAGATGTTCTTCCTTATAATAAAGTCCGTTAGCAGGTTCATCGAGAATGTATAAAATGTCTGTAAGTTTTTCCTCTGCTAACATAGCCAGTCTTAATCTCTGTTTCTCTCCGGAAGATAAAGTATTATATGATCTGCCCAGAGTAATATAATCAAGATTAAATTTTTCAAGTCGTTGTAACTTTTTAAGTATCTTTTCAGTCAGCATTTCACTGTTCTTTAACTTAAGTTCATCAAAAAATGAAATTGAATTCTTCACACTGAATGATGTTAGTTCACTGATCGATAGTTCGTTGATCTTATAGCTGAGAGCTATTTCGTTTAGTCGTCTTCCACCGCAGACTTGACATTCTTTCTCAGACAGTAAAGTTTCAAAGTTCTTCTTTTTTAGATTGTGAAGATTTTTCAGATAATCCTCTTTGATCAGATTTGCAAAGCCTTTCCAGGCAGTCTTAAACTTGTGAACTCCTTTACGGTTAGCTCTCTCGTATGCCCAGTTGACATCGTATTCAATTTCTCCGGTACCGTAGAAAATTATATTAAGCTCTTTCTCTGTGTAATCCTTAAGTTTTTTCCCCGAAGTAATATTATTCAATTCGAATACAGTATATAAAGTTGCCATGTATTGACCTGTTAACTCAGAGAAGAATTTTCCCGGTTTGCTTCCATTCATAGCCCCATCTTCAAGTGAAAGTTTGAAGTTTGCCAATTTATTAACATCAACTTCATCAACAATACCTCTTCCACTGCAATTCTGACAGGCTCCATTGATATGTAAGAATGAGAACAGTGAATTATTTTTCTGGTGTACAGGAAGTTCTATATCAGTTGAGCTGAATCTTGAGTAGAGCAATCTGTAAAGTTCGTAGATCCCGCTTACCTGTGCAAATGATATCCTGTCCGCCCGTTTCTTTTCCTGAGAAAGTGAAATTGCAGGACTTAGGTTTTTTATCGATCCAAATTCTCCTTTCGATGATGTGCCTATGAATTGCCTTGCGTAAGCCGAAAGTGAAGACAAATATAAATTATTCGCTTCGTTGAAAAGAGTTTCAGTGATCAGGCTGGTTTTACCTGCACCTTCTCCACCTTTGACAAGAGTGATCTTATTCTTTTCGATCTCAAGGCTGATATTTTTCAGATTATTTGTAGAAACATCTTCAAGTTTGATCTTATCCGAGATAATATTTTCTCTGCCAACAATTTTATTATCAAGGTCAAATATCTTAGCGGTCAGAGATCTTTTGCAGTTGAGTAAACCTTTTACCGAACCCTGATAAAGAACTTCTCCACCATTATCTCCTGCACCGGGACCGAGATCGACGATGTGATCTGCCTGAGAAATGAAATAAGCATCATGTTCTATAGCTATGATAGTATTGCCGACCTTGCAGATATCCTCAAGGTTCTTCAGCAGAATTTTTGTATCGTACATTGAAAGACCGGTCGTAGGTTCATCAAGCAGTATTAGATTATTCTTTGCATTTGTATCTAAGTAGGCTGAAAGTTTTAATCTCTTAGCTTCTCCACCGGATAAAGTTGAAGTCGGTTGACCCAGTTTTAAATAGCCCAGTCCAAGCCTGTTAAGAATATCCAGTTTTGAGAATATTTTCTTTTCCTCTCTGAAAAAATCACAAGCTTCTGTGATTTCAAGCTCAAGGACATCATAAATGCTTTTATCTCTGTATTTTATTTTAAGTACATCATCATGAAATCTTTTACCGTTACAGCTACTGCAGGTCAACTTAATATTATCAAGGAAATGCATAGTGATCTCAGTTTCGCCTTTGCCAAGACATTCTTCACATCTGCCTGTTCCTGTGTTGAAAGAGAATGCCGTTGCAGGTAGAGAATCAGGGAGTTTTGAGAAGAGCTTTCGTATATCTTCAAATATCCCAGTGTATGTTGCAGCATTACTTCGGGAGTTTTTTCCGGGTTGCTTTGCATCTATCTCAACTACATTTTTGAATTTTTTAGCAACTACTCCGCTAACAAGGCTTGATTTTCCTGCTCCGGATACTCCAGTTACTACATTCAAGCTGTTTAATTTAAAATCTACATCAATATTTTTCAGGTTATTTATATTTGCACCTTTTACCGACAGATATTCGGAGTCATTTTGAGCAGGTTGTTTAAAAACTATCTCGTTGTTTAATTCTTTTTGCGTGATGGATTCCGATTCGGACAACCATAGGAGGTTGTCCCTACGGATAAAATCGCTTGTATTACCGTTGAATAATAATTTGCCTCCGAGGTAACCTGCTCCGGGACCGATATCAATAATATGATCAGCTGCTAAAATAGTTTCCTTATCATGCTCAACGACAATGACAGAATTTCCTCTGCTGACAAGTTCTTTGAAAACAGTTATAAGCTTAAAGTTGTCAGTTCCATGTAAACCAATCGATGGTTCATCAAAGATATACATGATCCCTGACATTTTACTATCGAGTACTGAAGCGATTCGCAATCTTTGAGACTCACCACCTGATAAAGTATTCGATCTTCTTTCAGGAGTAAGATAACCTAATCCCAGATTGATCAGCGTTTGACACTTTTTCAAGATAGCTGAGAATATTTCTTTCTGAACTTCATCTTTTGATTTGATAGCTGTGAAAGTATCATTTAACTCTGAAAATGTTGTGCCTGTGTAATATGGAAAATTCTTTTCATTGAAAGTTACTTCCAAGGATTCTTTCTTAAGTCCTGAACCGTTACAATGAGAACATGTTTTCGATGAAACAAATTTAAGAATATTCTTATTACGATCTCTCTTAAGTATCTCGGACATTATAGGAATAATACCTTTATAGTATCCTTCATCTCTCGGTTTTGCAGTGATACCCACCCATTTCATCCTCGATTCAAGAGTATGTTTCCCGAAAGCGATTTTGATCTTATCACTGCCGTGAAAAATTACATTTCTCTGATAATCAGTTAATTCATTGAAAGGAATATCAACGTTGAAACCTTCACTCCTGCAAACCTGATCAAGCACATCAATTGTTACCTGAGAATAAATTGTATATCCATCTTTCAGTGTGATTTTGAGCGCTCTTTCTCTGAGAGTTTTAGTTTCATCTTCGATAAGAAGTTTCTCATCGACATATTCCTCTTCTCCGAGACCTTTGCAATACCCACATTGACCTGCTGGATTATTAAATGAGAACATTCCACGGGAGAGTTTAATGTTTTTATCGGGGGTCTTTCCACAACGGGCAAATATGAGTCTTAAAAGGTCTGTAATGCCACTCAGAGTTCCTGCTGTAGATCTAAGATCACCTGTTATAGTTTTCTGCTTGATAGATACTACCGGTCTTATACCAGAAATTTCAGCATCAACTTCACCTGTCTTAGCAAGATACTGCCTTGCGTAAACAGAGAAAGATTCGAAGAAGCGTTTGTTCGCTTCCTTTTCAATAATATCTGCGACAAGGCTGGATTTCCCTGAACCTGAAACACCTGTGATACATACAAATTTATTGTGAGGTATCTCAACAGAGAAATCTTTAAGATTATGTATATGTGCGTTTTTAATTTTTAAATACATGATGTCACTTATTTTAAATTAGGAAAGGAAGTTAAGAAAGTATGAAAAGATATTCCATGTTTAAAATTATCATGAAATCAACAAACATGACATTAATCATAAAACTACTTGACTTTTTATCAAAAATAATTTTTATTACCAGATACCTTTTTGATAGGTATGTAAAATATTAATAATAGAAATTAAAATAAAATTTTAAAAATGGAACACTAATAGGTACAGGAATCCTTGCCACAACAGATGCCTTTAGCTGGTCTCCTCCGGCTATAGGACCTGTACCTAAGATTCTACTGTTTTTACTTCCATTTCTTACACGATCATAAATTCCTAATAATCAAATACTTTGATCTCATTTGCTTCCATATCAAGCGAATAAATATAATCACCTATGAAGTATAGTTGTCGACCGATGTCGAAATAATCAGCTCCGGTAAGTTGAGGAACTTCGATCTTGTTCAGATAAATTCCATCCTTGAAAAGATCAGCATAAAATACATCCTGATTTGTTGAATCTCTTTCTGTAGAAGTAAGTGACCATAATCTGCCATATTTATCAAAATGTAATCCATTAACCGCCCTTTTAGGAACTGATACTTCATCCATACCCAGTCCGAATGTTTTCTGCATTCCTGCATTGAACAGTTTCATTTCTTTTGCTGACATCATTTGTTTTCTGTAATTTTTACCGATACGGTATAATTCGTTACCTTCATGATCGAATACATTTATATACAATTTGTCTGCCGAAGGAGAGCAAATAAATATATTTTCCTTTGAATAAGCGAATGCGCCGATCATATCAGCAATATTAAATTTTCCTGGTATGAATTTTTTTGTTGTTGAATCAAGAACTTTTACTTCATTGAATTTATTGTCTATAATTGAAAGAGCCACAGTAACAACATAATCTTTGTCTTCCATACCTTCGAACCATACATAACCGATGGAATGTTTGTCGTTCATGGATGAGAACACTTTAGGTATCCTTGCAGCCCCGAATGATGTATCAGAGATATGATTTCCGTCAAAGTCAAATTTTACAAGTTTTCTACCTGAATCATCCGCTACAACTACTGTATCTCCGACAATATTCATTGCAATACCATCTCTGATCTCACCAGG
>JAQICF010000107.1 GCA_027858795.1 Candidatus Delongbacteria bacterium
TGAGTTTTAATTATATTGTTAATTTCGAGTTCAATACATAAGGAAGCATACGCATCGTTTGCAGCATATTTGAGTTGATTTTTCTGAAGCGGAAATGCCGCCCAATTAGAAGTTTGAGCCGTTTTGGATAAACGCTGCTTAAATATCATTGCAACAGCTGCTCTGATTCCGATTCTTTGCTTTGATCCAGAATAATGTTTTAACTTGATAGATAAATCTTGTGTATTTACTATGTTGATACCAAATTTTCTTTGAAGGATTTTTTTATCACCCTCAAGACCAAAACCAACTTTCTTTATATCAGGGTCACTCAATATTTTGCCTATTGATTCAATTATGGATAAGAATCTAGTCGGAAACAAAAAAACCTTTGATTCATTAGAAAGCTGAATCAGATGAGGACCGTCACTAACTTCTCCTTTGCGGAAACATGGCTTACTTTCAGTATCGAACCCTATACATGTATCTTTTTTTAGTTCTTTTATAGCCTTTTCAGCACCTTCTATATTCTTCACAACAACAATATTATCAAGACTGATACCTATAAATAAAGGCATATTCCTAATCTGATCTTTCGTTTGAAGCTCCAAACAACTTTCTCCTATTTCTAAACAGTTTAATTAAAGAACAACTCCATAAATGGTTAAACTAGTGATTTTAATATTTTATGTCAAGACAAAATAATTAAGATAATAATTGTTTTATATAAGCGTATTCTTTAATATATTTCTTCTATTAATTATACAAGGAATACGTCATGCTTAATATTAAAAAAATACATTTCATAGGAATTTGTGGAACATTAATGGGAAATGCCGCAGTATCGCTAAAGAAGGCCGGCTTTGACGTTAGAGGAAGTGACAAGGCATTCTATCCTCCAATGGGTAATATGCTTAAGAATGAAGGTATGGAGACCTTTGACGGGTTTTCTTATAACAACCTTGACTGGGGACCTGATCTTGTCATAATCGGTAATGCTATAAGCAGAGGAAACCCTGAAGCTGAGAGAACACTGAATGAAAGATTTAACTATATGGCTTTACCTGAACTTTTAAAGTATATGTTCATCAAAGATAAAAACTCTATTGTTATATCAGGTACTCATGGAAAAACTTCCACAACTTCTATCATAGCTAAATTATTCACTGATGCAGAGAAAGATCCAACTTATCTCATTGGTGGAATACCTATAGGTCTTACTTCAGGATTTAAGAACGGAGAAGGAAATTACTTTATCATTGAAGGTGATGAATACGACACAGCTTTCTTTGATAAAAGGCCAAAGTTCGTTCACTACAGACCACACTGTTTGATAATCAACAATATAGAATTCGATCACGGAGATATTTACAGAGATATCGATCATATCAAACTTGAATTTGCTAGGTTAGTAAATCTTGTACCTGAAAATGGTCGAATAATAGCAAATTACGATGAGCAGAATGTTATTGATGTAACTGCAAATGCTTTCACTGAGATAGATTCGTTTGGAATGTCTGATAAATGCAAATGGCAGATACGAAATATTACACACTCAGAAGGAAATACTACTTTTGATATTTACAGAGAAAATAAGCTTATCATCTCCCCTGTGGTAAAACGATGCGGAAAATATCAGGTCTATAATATTACTGCTTCGATCATAGCTTCATTGTTCTATGATCTAGATAAAAATACTATTTTGAAAACTCTTGAAACTTTCGAAGGTGTGAAAAGAAGAATGGAGTACAGAGGAAAAGTCAACGGAGCTTCATTGATAGAAGATTTTGCACACCACCCTACTGCGATCAAGAATGTACTTACAGAGATGAGAGAAGAATTCCCTGATAAAAGGATCATTGCAGCTTTCGAACCAAGATCAAATACAACAAAACTCAATACATTTCAAACAGAACTAGGAGAAGCTTTATCTATAGCTGATAATGTGATTGTCGGTAAAATCGACAGAGAGTATCTTTTATCTGCTGAAGAAAAACTAGATATGGATAAATTACTCTCAGAAATAAGATCACAAGGTAAGACTGCAGTTCATTACAACGAAAGCTCAGACATTGCAGA
>JAQICF010000136.1 GCA_027858795.1 Candidatus Delongbacteria bacterium
GGTGGAATGCTTAAATGGGGTATCCCTGATTACAGACTTCCTGCAGATGTTCTTCAGAGAGAAATTGATTATATAATCAGACAAGATGTTGAAGTTAAGTACAACACTAAAGTCGGTAAAGATATAATGCTTGATGATATTCATAAAGAGAATGACGCAGTTTTCGTATGTATCGGTGCTCAGCTTGGTACAAATATGGAGATCGAAGGTCTTCATCAGGAAGGTGTGCTTTCAGGCGTTGGATTCCTTGAGAAGATCGGGAAGGGTGAGAGACCTGACCTTGGTAAAGATGTTGTTGTAGTCGGTGGTGGTAATACTGCTATGGATTGTTGTCGTTCATCTGTGAGACTCGGTTCTGATGTTAAGGTTATCTATAGAAGAACTGAGAAAGAGATGCCTGCTGATGAAATTGAGATCATTGAAGCTAAGGAAGAGGGAATTGATATTCAGATACTTACTTCTCCTATTAAGATAGAGAAAAAAGATGGTAAGTTAGCTATTGAATGTATCAAGATGGAACTTGGTGAACCTGATAAGAGTGGTAGAAGAAGACCAGTGCCTATTGAAGGTTCTGAATATACTATCATAGCTAATACTTGTATAATGGCTGTTGGTCAGAAAGTTGAACCTGAGATCATGAAAGATCTTGATATTAAGCTTACCAGATGGGGTACTTTCGAGGTTAATACTGATACTTTGAAGTCAAATCAGGAAAGTATTTATGCCGGTGGTGATTGCGAAACCGGACCTGATGATGCGATTCGTGCAATTGCGGCAGGGAAGAAGGCAGCATATTTCATAGATAAACAGTTTAAAGGTTAACTGTTTTGAATTTCTGCGTCAGAATACATTTTTCTTCAAAGTCACTTAGGTAAACTAAGCTCCTTTTCGGAGAAATGACATTCTTCCTTGAACTTCTTTACATTTAAGCCTTTATCGGATTTTATTTGGGGACGATTTCTTATCATCCCTTTTTTTATTGAATCCCGTAGGGATGACCTATTATTAACCCGGGGTTTTAACCCCGGGGAATTACGTACTACACAAACACCTAAAAGCCTTGTCAGGATGAATCTCGCTTCGTCCTGACAAGGCTTTTTCTATCTTAAATCAAATCATAACACGGCACTAAAGTACCGTGCTATGAATAAGTCACCCCTCTGGGGTTATTATTTTTAAATTTATACACAAAGGCTCACTATTTGACCTTTTGCTTTCTTTATATTCCTACAATATACAAGAATACCAATAATTGTAGGGGAAGGCTTCCATACCTTCCCGCTTGGCGTTAAAAAATAATAATGGGAAGCAAAAATGAAAGAAATACAAAAATTCGAAGGAATATCAGTAAAAGAAAAAATATTCACAATTCGAGGTTTACAGATAATGCTTGATAGTGATTTAGCAGAATTGTATGGAGTTGAAGTAAAATATCTTAATCGAGTAGTTAAAAGAAATATTGAAAGATTCCCTAAAGAATTCGGCTTTCAATTAACTGAAAGTGAGTTCGAATCTTTAAGGTGCCAATTTGTCACCTTAGAGAACACTAGGGGTAAACATCGAAAATACATTCCCTATGTGTTTACTCAGGAAGGAGTAGCTATGTTGTCCGCTGTTTTGAGAAGTGAAACTGCTATTAGAATCAGTATAATAATAATTAAAACTTTTATAGAGATGAGGAGCTATTCCAATATAAATGCAGAAGTATTCAACAGGATTAGTCGCTTAGAGCATCATAAGATCGAAACGGATTCAAAATTTGATAAAGTTTTCTTAGCTTTAGAAAATAACGATAACATCCCCAAACAAGGTGTTTTCTTCCAAGGTGAAATATTTAAAGCATACAAATTCGTGTCTGATCTTATCAGGAGTGCAAAGACATCCATTGTTATAATAGATAACTATATTGATGATACAGTATTAACACATTTGACTAAGAAAAGAAAGAATGTGAAAGTTAAGATTTTAACGAAATCTATTTCAAAACAGTTTAAACTGGATATAGATAAATTTGAAAAGGAGTTTTTTGCAATTGAGGTAAAAGAATTTAAGAAATCGCATGATAGGTTTATTATAATTGATGATGAAATAGTTTACCATTTTGGGGCTTCTTTGAAGGATCTTGGGAAGAAATTATTCGGGTTTAGCAAGTTTGAGATTGATGCGTTGAAGATATTCAACCTAAATAGTAAATAATGTTAAAAATCATTTAATCATTTGCAAAAAGATGTAATTATTGTTAGAATATGGTAAAAATATTGATAAAATAATTAGGAGCAGTAATGGATTTAAAAAAAATACAGAGTAAAGTTACAGATCTTCTAGTATTAGCTGATGAAACTCTAGCAACTGAGTTTAAGAATGGACATTTGACACAAGTTGATAACGAGAAATATTTAGAGTTGAAAACAGGAGTGTTATCTTTTATTGAATTTATATATGGTGTTAAGCATTCATATTATAACACTTTTACAAATGAAGTTAAATCAAATTATCCGTATCAAGTCTTAAATATAAAAGGTATTCTTAATTCCATTAAGAAAGAAATTGATGAAGGTTGGTTGAATAGTTTAAAAGGTTTAGTTTCAGCAGAGATATTCTCTGATTTTCTAGAGATGGCAGAGCATCTTTTAGAAGAAGATTATAAAGACCCAGCAGCCGTTATGACAGGTAGTGTTCTAGAAGAGCATTTAAGAAACTTATGTACTTCTAATTTGATAGAAGTAACTATTGTGAAGAATAATAAACAATATCCCAAAAAAGCAGATTTGTTGAATTCTGAATTAGCTAAAGAAGGAATATATGACATACTAGATCAGAAAAGTATTACTTCATGGCTTGATTTAAGGAATAAAGCTGCACATGGTCATTATTCAAAATATACAAAAGAGCAAGTTGATGTAATGTTACAAGGTGTAAATGATTTTATAGAAAGGACAAGCTAACTATGGGCACTTGGGCAATACATATTAGAATCGCTGAAAAGATATTAAAAAAAGGCTATGATCTTCATGAAGAAGGTTTTCTTATTGGTAATATTGGACCTGATTGTGGGGTAATTAACGAAGAAGGTACTAATTTTATTCCAACAATGGAAGTAAGTCACTGGAGTACTAGTGGTAAAAGAGATATTGATCCTGAAAAATTCTTTAAAGCACACTTAGATAAAAATATTGAGGATAAAAAAGAGAGATCATTTTATATCGGATATTATACTCACTTACTCTGTGATATTGAGTGGAGGAATGATATTATCAGAAGAATGGAATATGATGAAAATTATTTTCCTATGAAAACCGACAGATCTTTTATAAATGAACTCAGAAAAGAATGGTATATACTAGATCGATCATACTTTGATGAAAACCAAGATAGTCTTTTCTGGACTAAATTTCAACACATTGAATCATTCCCGGATTACCTTGAATTTTATCCTAAAGGTTCAATTACGAATCAAATTAAATACATAGCTGAATTCTACACTAAACCGGATCAAGATTTAAATCGAAAATACAAATTTTTAACTCCTGATCAAATGAGTAAATTTATTGATAATACAGTGAAGTTGATTGAAAGTAAATTAATAGAGAATAGGTTGGTGTAAACTATTGTAATATATAAATCCTTACCCCTTGACAAATCGCACTATTAATCGTACTTTTAACAAAACGATTACGAGGTGTTTATGCATAAATACATTACTGCAAATGACTTGAAGACAAAAGGTGTTTCTCTTATTGAAGAGGAAGCTTCTGAATACGGTGAAGCAATTATTACGGTCAGAGGAAAAGTCAAATATGTTGTTCTTCCGATAGAAAAATATAACGAGTTAAGAGAGTATGAACTTTTAGCCGCAGCTGAGGAGTCCAGAAAAGCAATTGAGAATGGAGATTACGTGATTGAATCAGTTGAAGATCATATGAAGAGAATCACCCGTGGCTAAGATCATTTATACTGAAACATACAATAGTAGGGCTAGAAAATTCTTAAAAAAGCATCCTGAACTTAAAGGTCAATACGAAAAATCTTTGAAACTTCTTGAATTGAACCCTCAACACCCTTCTTTAAGGCTGCATAAATTAACTGGCAAGTTAACCGATTTGTATTCAGTTTCAATAAATATAACTTATAGAATTACAATAGATTTTATAATTAAGGATGATAAAATTATTCCAATTACGATCGGTACTCATGAAGAAGCATATTAAGAGGTTTAGTATTAAATATTTAGGAGGTTATTATGAAATTCTGCTGGACAACATTACATGTTAAAGATATTGAAGCATCATTGAAATTTTATCAGGGAATTGTTGGTCTTTCGATCGTAAGAAGAATGAAGCCTAATCCTGAAATGGAGATCGTTTTTCTTGGAGAAGGGGAGACTCAGGTCGAGCTTATCAGTGACAACCAATCTGGGAATTTTATTGCTGTTGAGAATATTTCGCTTGGTTTTGACTGTGGAAGTCTGGATGATATCATTAAAGTACTGGATGAGAATAATCTTTCAATACACGAAGCACCTTTCAAACCAAATCCTCATATTCAGTTTCTGTACGTACTTGATCCGGACGGGTTCAAAGTGCAATTTGTAGAAAACTTACAGTAAAATAACATACAGTTAGGAACGAATTATCGTCCTTTTTTTATTTGCAAAATAGCATAATTATTCTTAGAATATGATTCAAGAATATTTTTGTTGTGAATTTATTTCCTATTAGGAGCAATATATGAAAGATAAATATCTTGAAAAGATGGCAGAGTGGAATGTTAATTTCTTCAAAAATTATAAGAAGATGGAGAAAAAGATAGTTGCTCAGCTTGATAAGAAAGGGGATGAATATTTTATATTAAATGATTGTTATCAAATGCTAGCAAGATTTGAACCCACTTTTAAAAAATATTGTGAAATATGCGAAAAGCTTGGTAAGAATGAAGGTAATTTACTTCATCATTATTTACATTTGAATGATATGGATAAGGTTGTGGAGCAGCAGAAATTTTTAAAAAATGATCCAAATTATTCAAAATATAAAGAATTTCATAAATATCAAGATTCTGGAGAAATACTCGAAAATAAGTATGTTTCAATAAGATATGATGAGCGTGTTGAAAATATAGCGAGCTGGCTCTTCGAAAAAAGTGGAAAAATAGGCAGATTCGTAGCAAAGGAATGGAAAGGAATGTTCCCACCAGAGATCAGAATAATGGTTTTAGATGAATCAGGGGTAGCATCGTTCAATAGCGAACTAAATAAAGTTTACTTACCAGTAAAAGATGTGAAAAAGTATGACATATTAAATATTTCAGGCAAGATCATACATGAAGTATTTAATATGATCAGTTCAGAGATTATTAGTAAATCAAAATTCGGTTATGATAAAGGGATGAATTCATTCAAACTTCTGGAAGAAGGATATGCCCAACTCATTCAGTACAAATTCGATAATAGAGACTTAGACAAGATAAAGAAAGTCGATTATTATTCTCGAAGCATAGCTATAAAAGGGAATTTTAATTTTTACGAAATGAAGAATAAATGGGATGAATTATTTAATAAAAATAAAATTGATCTTTATTACCTATCTCTTTCATTCGCTTTTTTTCTCGATAATAAGTTCGAAGATGAAAAATATAAAAAATTATTCTTTCCAATTAATCATATGGAAGAAAAATCATGGTTGAACTATACTGAGAAATATTTAAATTCAAAGATAGATGATCTGATAGATGAATGGAAACTTGTTCTTACTGAAAATGAAGCTCTTGTTAATGAAGTTGAATCTGTAAAATTACCTAAAATGTGCCTAAATTGTAAAAAATATGATTACCCAAAAGAAAAGTTGGTTTGTTCCTTATATAGATACAGACAAAGAGAATTAGATGAATTTGAATGTAATCGTTTTGACAAAGAAGTTAGTACTATAGTGATATACAGATCAAAATCAGGATTTGTTAAAAAGTATGCTGAATGGATATCGGAAGAACTTAAATCAGATATTAAAGAATATTCTGAAGTATCAATAAAAGATCTAGGTAAATATAGAACGATAATATATGGTGGTGGATTATATGTTTTAGGCATCAACGGGATTAAGTTCATAACGGATAATTTTGATAAGTTTGAAGATAAAAATATCATTATATTTGCAACAGGTGCTTCAACAGGAAGGCCAGAAGATATTAATAATATACAGAGAAAGAATTTTTCATATGAGCAGTTGAAAAAAATAAAATTTTTCTATCTCAGAGGTGGTTTTGATTTCAAGAAGCTTAAATTTCCTTATACTTTGGTTATGAGAGTAATGAAATGGAAACTCAGCAGACAGGAAATTCTTACTCCTGATGAACAAGGAATGCTTGATTCTTTTGAAAACCCTACTGATTTTACAGATAGAAATAACATTAAGGAACTTGTGGAAGAGTGTAGAAAATAATGAACAAATTAATTATATCAGAAAGATTGATCATCCGTAATTTTACATTACAAGATGTGCCCAAAGTTTACTTTATGAGCTTGGAAGATGGTATGAAGGAATTCATTCCTGATCAGGTTTATGAGAGTGAAGAAGAAGCTAAGCAGGTTGTTGATTATTTGATGTCACAGTATACAAGTGATCCCGCACCCGATAAAGCTCCTTATGTTCTTGGTATCGAACTGAAGGAATCAAATGAACTCATTGGTCATGTAGGATTGAGTCCTTTTGATAATATAATAGAGATCGGATATGCCATTGAAGATAAATATCAAGGAAAAGGATTTGCTACTGAAGCAGTTAAAGCAATGTCAGAATGGTCACTTAAAGAATTACAATTAAGTTCTATTTCGGGTATTGTTGATAAGAATAACACAGGTTCGATAAAAGTTCTCGAAAAAGCAGGTTATGTTTTCCAGGAAGAAATTAAGAATAAATTGAGATATGAATTTAAATAGGGGAAATATGATGAAAAAAGTTAAAGATATTGGTGGAATATTCTTATGGTAAATTTGCTCAGATCATGGATATTGAAGGTAATCAGATAGAACTATGGGAACCAATCCCGGAAGAGTATGAAAAAATTGTAAAGGAAGAGCAAAGTGAAAAATGAAAAGAAGATATTGAAAGACATATACAAATTCAACAAGGAAACGAATTCATACATAGTTGAAGTTAAATTGAAAACTTACTCTGATATATTTAATGACCTTGATCCTTCTCCGATAAAAAAAAGAGATCTTGATCAGGACTTCATAAGCTATATGGA
>JAQICF010000152.1 GCA_027858795.1 Candidatus Delongbacteria bacterium
ACTTCAGCAACTTTTTGAAGTAACTCAGGAAATCTTATGCCTTCATAGTTGTATGAATTTACATTTTGACCCAGCAAGGTTATCTCTGAGATCCCTTTGGCAAGTGTTTGTTCAACTTCTGTTATTATCGAATCTATTGATCTGCTTTTTTCTCTGCCTCGTACATAAGGAACCACACAATATGAACAGAAATTATTACACCCTCTCATCACCGAAATAAAAGCATTTGTATGTTCACTTCTATACGGAGTTACGTCTTCATAATTTTCATCCATGTCAAAATCTAATTCTTCAATATAATTCTTCTCTTTGTATATTTTCTTGAGAAGCTCAGGTAACGTTCTATATTTATCTGGTCCAACCTGAAGTTTAATAAAATCAAGCTTTGATCTCATTTCTTCACCGGAATGTTCCGGGATGCAGCCTAAAATACCTGCAATTTCTAACTTACCTGTATTTTTCAAGCTCTTATGATGCTTCATTTTATTGAGCACTCTCTCAACAGCTTTCTCTCTGATCGCACACGTATTTAACAACAAAATGTTAGCTTCTTTAATATCCTCAACAAGCTTATATCCTGCTTCGATCAAAATAGATGTGACGATCTCACTATCAACGACATTCATTTGACAGCCGTATGTCTCTATATAAAAAGTCTTATTCAAAATTAAATGCTTTCCTTCTAATTAATTACAATAAGTAATATATTAAAGGGTCAGCTTAAAAACAATGTTATTTATTATATATAATGGCTTAGAATAAGTGTATTAATGATAATCTTTTGACTTACCTGCCCCTTAACGTAATTTTGGTTACTTGATAAACGGTATTTGTAAAGACGTAGTACCACTACGTCTCAATAATACCGAAAGACCCTGAAATAAATTCAGGGTGACGGATTAATAATCCCCATGGATTCCTCCCGAAATTCGGGAAGAATTACAAAATACTTTAAGATTTTTTCTTAGCGAACATGTAATAAACATAAAAAATAATCCCAACAATCCCTGACTTGATCGACAGCATTGTAAAAGCTTGCAATTTACCTTCAAAGAAATTCATCCCGGTAAAAACATCACTATTTAAAAGCAAAACAAACCCAACAGCTATCAGAATCGCCACCAAGTTCTTAATCGCAAAGAAATATCTCAAATTCGGATCAATAAGATCTTTCAATTCTTTTTTTGTAAAATGGTCCATCATCATCATATTCAAATAAAATGACAATGAGGAAGCTAAAGCTATCCCTGAATGAGACAATGGAGTATGTTTCGCTAAAATATATGCTAAAATAATATTCGCTATAGCACAAGTGATGGATACTTTCAGCGCATGAATATTCTTATTGACCAGAGACATCACTCTGACATAATACCCTACAAAACTCATCGGCAAAAGTCCTAAAGAATACATTCTCAGAGCATCAGAAGTCAGTGCGACAGAGTTAGCATCAAAAGCTTTTCTTCTCAATATAAGATCTATAATTTCATCTGATGACGTAAGGCAGATGACCGTGATCGGTATGAAGAACATCAAATATAGATCTATCCCTTTCTTGAAAGTTCTATTGAAATTACTAAAATCTCCTGTGGCTTTCATTTTATTCAAAACTGGATTTATACCTCTGGCAATAGGTAGGGAAATAATAGCAAAAGGTAATTGAAAAATCCTATTGGCATAAAACAGAGAAGATGTAGCTCCTAAAGGCAAGGTTGTAGCAATAAATCTCCCGAAAAACTCAGTACTTTTATTAAAAACTGCATTTAGAGAGATCACCTTACTCTCACGCTTGATCACTGAGAAGTCATTTCCCGGGTCTTTGAATGCCAACTCATGCTTTATCTTAGTCTCTTCTTTGAATTTTTTACTGTAAATGAACGGAAGTTGTATCAATAGTTGTAAAAAAGCTCCCAGAACATATCCCGCAGCAATAGAATAGTCACCTATAAAAGGTGTAAGAAATACTATTCCTGCGATCACACCTACACTAAGCATTATAGGAGCGAAACCAAAAATCCAGTTCCTCTCAAAGAAATTAAGCATACTTCCCACGAATGCTGCTATTCCGATGAACAACATGAACGGAAGTAGGATAAATATAAGTTTCATTGCAAGAGCATAATCAAATCCTGAATCAAAACCAAAGTGCTGTATCAGAATAAAAACCAATGGGGTGATCAGATAAAGTACAGTCATTACTCCGATCAGAGAGAAAAAGAACCAGTTGAAAGACACTGAAACGAATTTCCATGCCTTCTCTTTGTTTCCTTCATCATAAATGGTCTTGAAAGGAGGCATAAACGCTCTTTCGACCATATCTTCACCGAGTATTTGTCTGAACAGATTCGGGAACATCAGGGCAAAAGTAAAAGCATCAGCGACACGACCAGTACCGAAGTAAGCACCTACGACAATCTCACGGATAAAACCGAAGATCCTTGAAAAGAATGTACCAGTGAAGATCTTTATAATATTTTTTGAAATACTAGCCATTTTGTATTTAACTTGCCTGATTATTTTATTGTTCGTCATTGCGAGGATTTCAGAGAAATCCGTGGCAATCTTTTTTTTCGTTATATGTATTGAGACGTGGCAGTGCAACGTCTCTACATAATTTTCCATTCTCAATTATGATCTACAATATTTTGTAGATCATTTTTAACGCTACGATGAAATACAATGTCGCTGCAAATAATTTAACGTTTTTAGACTTACTCTTTATATTGAGCATAGCTCCAAGTCTCGCAGACAATAAAGTTCCGAAGGTTATAGCAAGGAAATATGGAATGAATATATCCCAAGTCAAATAACTCCCAATATCTGTGAACAATCTACCGACAACTCCAGCAATCGCAGTAAATATCATTACTATTGTGGAAACACCTATTGCCTTTTTTATATCAAAATGTAACATGACTGTAACTATAGGGACCAGTATTGCACCACCACCTAATCCAGTCATAGAGGATATCATACCCATTGCAAATCCAGCTAGGAACATCATCCAGAAATTAAAATTAGCTCTTTCGTGGTCTTCTTTATTCCTGAACCATAGAATTTTAAGTGCAAGGCTGAATATTACTATAGAAAATATGATCATTCTAGTAGTATCACTGATCAAAATACATATGTAATTACCTGGAAGAGCCCCAGCAAAAGCACCTATAATAATTGGGAAGATCGCCTTTTTGTAAAAATTCTGATGTTTAATATGTTTAAGAGAGGCATTCGTAGCGGATAGTATTATAACAGATAATGAAATTGTTGATGTTGCAAGAAATAAATTATCGACAGGTACTTTACCTTCTAGAAAGTACATAACCACAGGAACAATTACGATTCCACCACCTATACCTAAAAATCCACTGAGAAAACCTGCTATGATACCTGTTAGGAATAATATAAAAATTTCACCGCTTATAATGCACTCCTTGTTTCACCTTTGAGATTCCACGTTTCAATAAATTTTACTTTTTCAAAAACAAGCTTATTCCTTGGAACGTCAATCCCATTCTTTTCGCCAAATTTTATAATAATTCCGTTTATAAAATCTATTTCGTTCTTTCTCTTATAAAAAAAATCCTGCAACATAGATGTATAATTATCATTTGAGATGTATGAATTGAATTGTTCAATCGTCATATCAATATCAAACCCTTCGCTTTTAGCAACCGCAATCCCTTCATTCAATATTTTTTCTTTGAGTTCATCGTATCGGGTCTCTGCAATAACCTTATTCTTAGCTCTGAATATCACCGATAAAGGATTCACAACACTATTGATGACAAGTTTATACCAAATGGCTTGATCTATATTCCTTGTAGCTTTGAAATCTATGAATGTATCTTTAAATATCTCAGAATACTCTGTCTCTGTGAAAGACTTCTCTACCTTTATACCTCCACCCCAGAAATCAATAATTCCAGCTTCTCTGAAAACAACTCCCATGGATATAATGGACTGATAAATATTCTTCTCAGGTATTTTTCCATTAAGAGCTTCTATTGCAATATCCTTTGCACCATAACCATTCTGTATCAATAATATAGTGGTTGTGTCTGTGATATATGGCAATATCTCTTTAATTGCATCCGAGAGAACCGTTATCTTTGTAGAAACTATCAATAAAGTATTATCTAAACTAAAATCAATCTTAGTCTTAGCACAGACTTTAACATTCTTAGAAACATCACCTTCTATTGAAAGACCAGCAGAATTTATCTTATCAACATGAGATTTTCTACCAATCAGAGTAACAGAACCGGAATACTTCTCTTCCAAAGCTGCACCAAGAGTAGAACCAACTGCCCCTGCACCTAATATTACGATTTTATTTTTCATAAGAATTCCGGATGATTTATTTTCAACCATTTAAGAACATCATCTTTTAAATTTTCAACGAAATCGATCAGTTCATCGGCTTCCGCATCAGTTGCACCACCAACAGAATCATATTCGACCATATTTCTCTTTGCTCTACATGTATTCAGATAATCTGCATCATCTTCTCTCTCTTTACCAAGGATAAGACTGATAGACTGGATCGTACGATAATGAGCTGCATTTCTTTCTGACATAAAACCTTCTGAATATAATAAAATCGTACAAAGCTTTAAAGCAGCATTGTAAGCTATTCCGAATCTCCAGTCGGGAGACAGATCCGTTTGCTTAGAATCTTTAATATCACGATCGACTATTTGCAGTAATTGTTCAATTTCCTGCTTACTCGTGCTATGAGATTTGAGCCAACCGTTACTCTCCCAGTTTTTCAATGTCATCGATACTTCCCTTTATAATAATTTTAGAAGAGTTTAAGACCCTTGTTATAAAATGGTCGTTTTCCATTTTTCGTTTAATAAAGTCTTTCATTGTTATAGTATACGGATTTATTTCTCTATCAATTATTGTGTTTGCCTCTTTTAAAAGTTTACTTAATTCTCTCAGACTGATATTACCAATCACAAAAAGATCAACATCACTTTCAGGTTTTTCTTCTCCGGATGCTATTGATCCAAAAATAAAAGCATATTCTATTGACTCAACACTCAAAGAATTCTTAAGAACATCTGCCAA
>JAQICF010000208.1 GCA_027858795.1 Candidatus Delongbacteria bacterium
ATCTTCAGGTTTTTTAATAAATCCTGTATCCATTAGATTTTGTGTCATTCCTCTTGAATGATCAATATCTTCTTTAGCCTTATCAAATGCTTCTTGCCAAGTCATTTGAATTCTTGCAACACCATCTTTGATAGCTTGCATAGCCACATCTGCAGATTCCACAGGGAAAACCGTAGCTTCATCCATAGTAGGAACGATATTTTCAGGATCGATACCGCGTTTCTCAGCGTAATTTGCAAGAGAATGAGCAGCAGCAATTGCCATATTATCAGTGATCTTCTTTGCCCTTACCATTAAAGCACCTTTTAAAATACCAGGGAAACCAATAGAATTGTTAACCTGATTAGGGAAGTCTCCCCTGCCTGTTGCAACTATGAAAGCACCTGCTTCTTTTGCTGCATATGGATAGATCTCAGGAACTGGATTAGCACAAGTAAATACAATAGCTTTATCAGCCATTGCAGCGATCCATTCTTTTTTTACTGTATCAGGACCTGGCTTAGAAAGAGCTATAAGAACATCAGCACCTACGAAAGCTTCTTCAATAGTTTTAACCTGATCTTTATTTGTTGTTTCACAAAGTTCCCACTTTCTATAGAATCTCTTATCCGCTTCAATATCAGCTCTATCCTTGTTTAAAGACCCTTTAGAGTCAAACATTATCAAATTGCCAGGATCGGCTCCGTCAGTAATGATAAGCCTTGCAATCGTTGTATTTGAAGCTCCTGCACCTATTAAAACTATTTTCACATCTTTAATGTCTTTCTTAGCAAGTTTAAGAGCATTGATCAATCCTGCCAAAGTTACACTTGCAGTACCCTGAGCATCATCATGCCATACAGGTATATCACATTCTTCTCTAAGAACATCTAAAACTTTAAAACAATTCGGTTGTGAAATATCTTCTAAATTGATCGCACCAAAGCTGTGTTGAACCATCTTAACGAATTCAATTATCTTATCAGGGTCGTTCTTTCCGTCTTTACCTCTACTGTCAATACACAATGGTACTGCATCAACACCACCAAGATATTTCATAAGGAATGCTTTTCCTTCCATAACACCAAGTCCACCCGGAGGAGTACAGTCTCCATCTCCAAGAACTCTGGTTGAATCACTTACAACACCTACTAAATTACCTCTGTTACTAAGATCAAATGATGTGTCATTATTGTCTCTGATATCTGTAGAAACTTGAGAAACACCCGGTGTGTACCAAACATTGAACCAGTTAAAACCGAAAACTCCAGCTTTTGGAACAGTTTGGATCTTACCACCGTAAAATTCATGTGCTGATTTAGATAATTTCTTAAGGAATAAAGTTTTACCTTTAGCAATTTGTTCCTGTGTGAAATCATCAGGGAATGCATTGTTTAGATTTGATAGATCCATCTTGATCTTTTCCATCTTTTCTCCGTTTTATATTATAATTATAATTTATTTTTAACGCTTTTATCACATTTGTACGGGTTCAATATCTTGAACCCTCTTTTATTTCGGGCACAAAATGTTGTGCCCCTACAAACCCATCACTATCTTTTATATTTTTTCACTCCTTCATCAAAGATGTCATTTCCTTTTACATCATTTGCTACGATACATGGAAAATTTTCAACTTCCATTTCTCTAATTGCCTCTGCCCCAAGATCTTCATACGCAATAATTTCAGATTTTTTTACAGATTCAGCAATTACAACTGCTGCTCCACCTATAGCTGCAAAATATACAGCTTTATTCTTTTTCATTGAATTTATCACGGATTCATTTCTCGGACCTTTTCCAATCATTGCTTTTAAACCTGCATCCATTAGCGCAGGAGCATAAGGATCCATTCTGTAGCTTGTAGTTGGACCGGCTGAACCAATTGCTTTTCCCGGAGGAGTTGGTGCTGGACCAACATAATAAATTACCTGCCCCTGAGGATCAAATGGTAATTCTTTACCTTCATCAAGTAATGCCACAAGTCTCTTATGAGCTGCATCTCTTGCTGTATAGATCGTTCCTGTAATAAAAACTTTATCTCCTATCTGGAGATCTAATAGGTCATTACTATCTATCGGTGTATTTAGATAAACTGTCTTTGCCATAATATCTCCAAATTATAAAGTTATTGATTTATGTCTTGCTGCGTGACACTGTACATTTACTGCTACGGGCATTGAAGCAATATGACAAGGTTTTGTCAAAATATGAACTGCCAATGCTGTAGTTCTTCCACCTAATCCCTGAGGACCGATACCAAGATCATTTATCTTTGCTAAAATATCTTTTTCCACTTTATCCCATTTAGGATCGGGATTTGGATCGTTTAAATTTCTAAGAAGTGATCTCTTTGCAAGTAACGCACTTTGTTCAAAGTTTCCACCAAGACCTACGCCTACAATAATAGGTGGACAAGGATTACCGCCTGATCTTTTAATTCTGTCAACGACAAACTCGATAACTCCTTCTAGGCCATCAGCTGCTTTCATCATCTTAACTTCACTCATATTTTCAGAGCCACCACCTTTGGGTGCAATAGTGATCTTCAATTTATCACCGGGAACTATATCAGTGTAAATTATAGCCGGAGTATTATCTGTAGTATTTTTACGGTCAATTATAGGATCATTAACCATTGATTTTCTAAGATAACCATCTTTATAACCCTGCCTGACACCTTCATTTATAGCTTCAACAAAATCTCCACCAACTATGTGAACATCCTGTCCTAGTTCTATGAATGTTACGGCTATTCCTGTATCCTGACAGATCGGCATCTTTTCTTTAGCGGCCATTTCATAATTTTGAAGAAGAATATTCATAACTTCTTTAGCAGTTTCAGACTCTTCAGTTTCTTTCATTGATTTAATTCTATCAATTACATCTTCACCTAGATAATAATTTGCTTCGATACTGAGTTTCTTTACCGAGGAAATAATTTCGTCAACATGAATTTCTCTCATAATTACTCCGTATATTTATTGTCTGTCATTGCGAGGATTGCTTTTAATCCGTGGCAATCTATCTTTATTCGTTTTAGGTCGGACATAAAGCCCGACCCTACGGTGTATCGCGTGCTGTGAGACGTAGCAGTGCTACGTCTCTACGAACTTACCACTTATCACTTACCACTTATCACTCACCACTATCTTTGCATAACTTTTTTCATCAGTTCACCAATTACGGCAGGTGATTCTGCTACTGAAACCCCAGCATCTCTAAGTGCTTCCATCTTTTCTGCGGCTGTTCCAGCACTTCCTGCAATAATAGCTCCTGCGTGACCCATTCTCTTTCCTTTAGGAGCAGTCTGTCCGGCAATGAATGCTACAACAGGCTTTGATAAATTCTCTTTAATATATTTCGCAGCTTGAATTTCCAGATCCCCACCGATCTCACCGATCATTACGATTCCTTTAGTTTCGGGATCTTTCTCGAATTCTTCCAATGCATCAATAAATGATGTACCTATGATAGGATCACCACCTATACCAATAGCAGTTGAAACACCTAATCCAGCTTGAACAACTTGATTCGCAGCTTCATATGTTAATGTACCTGATTTTGAAATTACACCTATATTTCCTTTCTTGAAGATAAATCCAGGCATGATACCTACTTTAGCTTCATCGGAAGTAATAATACCCGGGCAATTTGGGCCTATTAATCTTGCACCTTTTTTATCTACAAATTTCTTAGCTATCATAATATCTTTTACAGGAATACCTTCAGTGATACATACAATTATCTTAATGCCACCCTCAGCAGCTTCCATTATTGCGTCAGCTCCGAAAGCAGGAGGTACAAATATCAAAGAAACATCCGCACCTGTTTGAGCGACAGCTTCCTTAACTGTATTGAATACATCTTTTTCCAGATGATGCTCACCGCCTTTACCAGGAGTAACGCCACCAACAACATTTGTACCGTATTCGATACATTGTTGAGCATGAAAAGTACCCTCTTTTCCAGTAAAACCCTGAATTATAACTTTAGAATCTTTATTTACAAATATACTCATCTTATTTTCCTCCCGCAGCTTGTACAGCTAGTTTTGCACCGTCTGCAAGATCTTTAGCTGGTATAATGTTGTTCAAATGTGCATTTTTAAGGATCTCAGCAGCTTCTTCTGAGTTAGTTCCATCCAAACGAACGATTATAGGAACATTTACTTCAGTTAATTTAGTAGCTTCCAAAATACCATTAGCAATCCTGTCACAACGAACGATACCACCGAAGATATTAACGAAAATAGCTTTCACATTCTGATCTTTAAGAATGATCTCAAATCCTTTCGCTACTGTTGAGGCACTTGCAGCACCACCAACATCTAAGAAATTAGCAGGATTTCCACCTTCGTGCTTAATGATATCCATAGTTGACATAGCTAGACCTGCACCGTTAACCATACAACCGACATTTCCGTCCAGCTTAACGTAGCTTAGTCCATATTTTCCTGCTTCAAGCTCTGCAGGCTCTTCTTCAGCAAAATCTCTCATTTCAACTATATCTTTATGTTTAAAAAGCGCATTATCATCAAAAGCTATTTTAGCATCCAATGCTATAAATTTATCATCTGCAGTCAATACAAGTGGATTTATCTCCACAATATCTGCGTTTAGGTCCATATAAAGATCATAAAGATTCTTTGCAAAGAAATAAAATTCTTTCATCTGACTTTTATGTAATCCGATCTTATAACCCATTTCCATGATCTGAAATGACTGCAAACCAAATAAAGGATCTATCTTAACTTTAACGATCTTCTCCGGAGTTTCAGCAGCAACTTTTTCGATCTCCATTCCACCTTCGGTAGAAACCATCATAACAGGAACTTCTGATGCTCTGTCCAGAACCATTCCCATATAAAATTCTTTTGCTATGTCAACACCGCCTTCAATGTAAACCTTCCTGACTAACTGACCTTCAGGACCTGTCTGAGCGGTAATTAAATTCATTCCTAATATTTCGTCTGCATATTCTTTAACTTCAGTTAAATTCTTTGCAAGTTTTACTCCACCACCTTTACCTCTACCACCAGCATGAATCTGAGCTTTAACTGCCCATATACCTCCACCGATCTCTTTTGCTGCTTCCTTTGCTTCTTCGGGATTCTGGATCATTTTTCCTTTTGGAATTGGAATTCCATATCTTACAAATAATTCTTTTGCTTGATACTCATGTATTTTCATATTTGTTTCTCATTTTGTTTTTAATAAAGATAAAGGCAGGTGTTTACCTGCCTTTTCTTTTCTGAGAGTTATATCAACGTACCGTTATAATCATTTACCAGTTGTTTTGCTTTAACATGATCAGGAATATAATCAGGTAATACAATAGGAGCTACTTTGCTTCTTTCAATTCCTAAAGCTTCAACTTCCTTATTGTATGCAGTAACATGATCAAGCGATAATTTACCTGCATCACTTATTCCTTTTGCTCTATCAGATGCATTTTGACCGGCTCTTCTACCGAATACGATAATATCAAGTTGAGAATTACCCATCAGTCTGTTCCTACCGTGAACTCCACCTGTTGCTTCACCAGCAACATATAATCCAGGTATCTTAGCTTCACTTTTTTCGTTTATTTCAATTCCGCCATTTTGATAATGAAGAGTTGGATAAACTAACATTGGATATTTTGTTATATCAATATCAAATCTTTCATATTGTCTTAACATTGCAGGAAGTGCCTTTTTGATAGTACCTTCTCCACTGATCTCTTCAATAAGAGGTGTGTCTAACCAAACTCCGTCTAATCCTGAAGGCGTTTTAACTCCTAATCCTTTATCACATTCACGAATGAATGCGGAAGCTTCAATATCTCTAGGCTCTAATGGATATACAAATAATTCACCGTCTTTGTTAACAGGTTGAGCACCAAGACCTCTAATTTTCTCTGTACAAAGGAAACCTACGATCTGCTCAGGGAAAACAGCTCCTGTTGGATGATATTGAACTGAATCCATATAAAGCATGTTTGCACCCGCTCTGTATGCCATGATCAAACCATCAGCAGTAGCACCGTAATGATTTGTAGTTTCATATCCTCTTATATGTAATCTTCCAAATCCACCTGTTGCCATAATTACAGATTTAGCTTTTACTATCGAATATTGTTTATTCTCTAAATGATAAAGAATAGCACCGGCAACTTCTTTCTTTTCATTAAGAATTAATTCAACAGCAGCAGTATATTCAAGGTACTTTATCTTTTCAGCTCTGTTATAGATCTCATCACGGATAACTCTACATATTGCAGCTCCGGTATAATCTCTTGCTGAGTGCATTCTATTTCTACTTGTACCACCACCTGATTTTACAGACATAGTACCGTCTTTCTCTTTATCGAACATAACACCAAGATCTTCAAGCCATTTAATAGATTTAGGTGCATCCTGTACAAGAGCTTCTACGAGTTCAGGTTTATTATCAAAATGCCCGCCACCGATCACATCCAGATAATGAACAGCAGGATTATCATCTTTTGCATCCGCAGCTTGAATTCCACCCTGAGCCATCATTGAATTTGCATCTCCAAGTCTCAATTTTGTAGCTAATAACACTTCTGATCCATTTTCAGAAGCAACTATTGCTGCTGACATTCCTGCAGAACCTGCTCCGATCACTAATACATCAGTTTCATAATCAGGTTTTGAAAGATCGAACTTATCAATATCTATTCTTGAATAAGATTCAAACATATCTGCAACTTCAGTAGTCATTATCAGATCTTTATCAACTCCAACCTTTACCTTTCTTCTGGCATCAGCTTTATAATCAGGATGAAAATTATCCAAGACATCTTGTCTTTCGTCTTCTTTCATACCCGGATAGATCATTTTTCCATGTTTTCTAACAAGTTCAAGCCTTTCTGCTCTGGTAGCTTCAACTTTCTTTATTGATTCCATCATATATTCAGGATACATGTTTAACTCCTTAAATTCGTCTTAATTATGAGATCTTGATTTCACGGTTAAAATACAAATCTTTTAATTTTCTATCTTCCATATCTCTCATGTTCTTGATCTCTTCATCGTATTTACCTTCTTCTACCTCTTGAACCCTGTTACCTAATTGTTCATTCTTTGGAGATAAATATTTTCCATATAATCTCTGAGCTAAAGTGGCTACATTGAACTGAACGATCTCAGCTGGACAACGAAGTGCACACAATCCACAACGAATACAGTCAAAAGAAAGATTAGCGGCTTCAGCTATATCTCCTCTGATGATAGCTTGAACATAATCCATCACCTGAATATCCTGAGGACATGATTTTGTACACGTGTTACAAGATACACATCTAAAAACACTTGGATAAAGTTCCATGAAAGTTGACGTATCAGGTTGAAGTTCATCTAAGTTGTACGTTGGTTTTTCTGCAGGAACAAAAGGTATCTGAGCTATATACATTCCTTCAGTAACAACTGTTTGACAACCCAATCCACCTTTAAGCTTATAATCACCTCTTTCACGGTAAACTGTTGCACAAGCTCCACAATAACCTTCTCTGCATCCTACGCCTTTTTTCAATTGGAATCCGGCATATTCAAAAGCCATTATAATGGTCGAACCATCCGGAACCATATATGACTCACCCATGATATATACTTTTACCATTTTTTGAGTATCAGACATAATTACTCCTAACATTATATTAATTATTTTTTTTCATTTCGATTTAATATATTATAATAATTTTTTTTCTTTTAACAATGGTCTCGGATCTATATAATTTCCATCTAACCCGATATACTCTTCTTCCAATCCTAAAGCAAGTGCTAATAATTGAGTGAAGTAGAAAACAGGCATAGTCTTAAAGTTTGGATCTTTTTCAAGAATTAGCTTTTGTCTGTTATCTAAATTGAAAGCACAAAGAGGGCATGAGGTTATTATCGCTTCCGCACCTGATTTATATGCATTTTCAATTATTCCTTTTGCAAGATTAACTACGATATCAGTATTATTTACTGTATGATAACTTCCACAGCATCTACTCATAGCATCCCAGGTAATAGGATCAGCACCTACTGAAGCAACAAAATCTTCTATGATCGTTGGTGCTTCTGTATCATCAATAGCAATTTCTTTAGGTCTAAGAAGCATACACCCGTAGTAAGAGGCTATTTTAAGATCTTTTAAAGGTTTCGTGATCTTCTCAGCTATCTTATCAAAACCGATTTCCTTCATAAGCTCAAAATAATGAACTACATCAACTTTACCTTCATAATCTTTTTCCAGATACATAAAATCATTGATAGATTTCATATCTTCAGAGTTACCCTTTACTCTTTTATTACTATTCTTCATAGTATTGAAACACATAGAACATAATATCAACATTCTATTATCATTAACTACGCCTTGCTCTGCCATTTCTTCTGCGTGAACAAAATTTCTAATAGGAGCAATATGTTTCATTAGATCATCACTGGTTAATGATGAAACTACACCGCAGCAATTCCATTTTGGCAATTCTACCATTTCTATACCGATCTTCTTACCAGCTTCAATTGCAGAAATTTCAAAATTCTTTGCAGTTGTCTTTAAAGTACATCCCGGGAAGTAAGGTATTTTTATATTATCTTTCATTTATTTTTCCTAAGTTATTATTTAACTTACTCGGCACTATTTGCTTAAATAGATTTTAACTGGTGAATTTTCTAAAAGCTGAAACAACTGCTATTGAAGGCAATTCTTCTGCATCTTCTTTAGAGATATCATCAATACTAATATTGTCAATTGCCTGGCGTAACTGTGTCTGTCTTAGAGCTTCAGAAACCTTTGAAACATCAAGCAATCTGGGACATCTTACCGTACAAGTAAAACAAGAAGCACATATCCACATTGTTTTTGAATCAAGAACTTCCATTTGACCAAGCATTGTCATTCTCATGATCTGAGACGGCATAATATCCATTTCTTCAACGAAAGGGCATCCACCTGAACAGGTTCCGCACTGATCACACATAGTTATAGTTTCACCACTTAACTTCTCAATTTGCTTTAAAAATTCAGCACCTTTATCAGTAAGTTTTATTTTCTTTGGCATAATACCTCCTTTACTTCTGGAGCAATTGGTTCAAATCCCTTTATTGATTCTGATATATTTGTAACTGTATCAATGAATCTCTGTAAAGCACCTGCATTGAATTCTTCGAAGAATATTCTATCACCAGTTACCCCGGCATCGATCAATCTCTTCATGGCAGTTTCTATATTCCTTTTACCAACTTCACTTGTCCAAGGAACAGGCAGATTATTTACTTCACAATCACCTACCAGTACTGCATCTGCGCCTTTTTTGAATGCATACATCATTAAGTTAGGTGTTACTCTACCACTACTTGGCATTCTCATTATCCTTGTTTCACCTGTATACTTCATCTTTCTGACACCTAAGGCATCTGCTACCCGGTAAGTACAGTTGTTGTCTGCAAATACGAGAATTCTTTTTTCGTTCGCAGGCTTATACTTTAATATTGCATCGATCTGAGCATATATCTGATCTGAAGTGTATGCATGAAGATCCAGTGCTTCAGTAGGGCAACTTGCGATACAAGATCCACAACCCAGACAGAGAGCTTCAACAACTTCAGCTTTTCCATTCTTATTCATTACAATTGCATTCTTAGGACAGTTTGTAATACATTTTTCACAACCATCACATTTTTCCTGATCAACGAATGCTAATATTGGATCTATCTTAAATTCTTTCTGTGCCAGAGTAACCATTACCCTTGCTGCTGCTGCACTTGCCTGTGCGACAGTATCCGGGATATCTTTAGGACCCTGAGCAGTACCGGCTATAAATACACCTTCTACGAGAGTATCAACAGGTTTGTATTTTGGATGTGCTTCTTTAAAGAAACCATCTTCACTTTTTGCCAGTTTTAAGAAATTTGCAATAGGATCTGAAGCTTTACTCAAGCCCATTCCGTTAGCTAAAACTACAAGATCAAAATCACTTTCGATCACCTGACGTGACAATGTATCTTCAACTGTAATTGAAACCTGCTTTGTAAATGGATTTTCTGTAAAATGAGAAGGCTTTCCACGAACGAACTTAATTCCCATTTTCTGAGATTTCTTATAATATTCTTCAAATCCTTTACCGAAAGCTCTTAGATCAGTATAGAATACATATATATCTGTTTCTGGTTTTGCAGCTTTTAATAAAGAAGCAAGTTTCACAGAATACATACAGCAAACTCTAGAACAATACTCTCTACCGATCTGCTCATCTCTTGAGCCAACACATTGAATGAAGGCTACTCTGTTCCCAACTTCTCTAGGAGGTTCAGGTTCACTGATGTGATCAACGATCCTTTCCATTTCCAGTGCAGAAACTACATTCTTGTATTTTCCGTAACCAAATACAGGTTTTTCAGTTGCATCATAAATATCAAATCCAGTTGAAACGATAATAGAATCAAAAATTTCTTCAATGATCTCATCTTCCTGTTCGAATGCAATTACTTTCTGAGGACAAATATCTGCACAAATATTGCAAGATTGTCCTTCTTTGAAGTTCAAGCAAGTTTCAGGATCAATTAAATATTTGAAAGGTATAGCCAATGCTGCAGGAATATAGATCGCTTTTCTATCTATTACACCCTGTTCCCAATAATTTCTTGTAGTCACCGGACAAGCTTGAACACATTTTTCACATGCAAGGCATTCATCCATATTTATACTATCTTTAATATATCTTGCTTTGTTTCTGATCGTTGCTTTAAAATGCAACCTGTGACCTTGTATGTTCTCTATTTCAGAATTCGTGTATAATTTTATATTCGGATGATCTTGCACATCTGACATTTTTGGAGAAATAATACAAGCTGAGCAATCTTCAGTTGGGAATGTCTTTGTAAGAACAGCCATTTTACCACCAATAGTAGGTAATTTTTCTACCATCGTAACATCTTTTCCTGTATCTGCCAAGTCCAGTGCTGCTTGAATTCCTGCAATACCACCACCTATAATAAGAACTCTCTCGCCCATCTTCATTGTTTTCTCTATCAAAGGATGATCCAATAGAACCTTAGCAATTGAGGCATCAACAACATCTTTTGCCTTAGTTGTAGCAATTTCAGGTTCAGTTTTGTGAGTCCAAGAACAATGTTCTCTGAGATTTGCAATTTCCAATAAGTGAGGATTCAATCCACCCTTGATCATTGCTGCTTTAAAGGTCTTTTCATGAAACTGTGGAGAACAAGCTGCCACAACTACTCTATCCAAACCTTTTACTTCAATATCATCTTTTATAAGTTTTTGTCCTGCTCCTGAACACATATGAGAGAATATCTTGATCTCAATATCTTCCCCCTTCTCTTTTCTGATATGTGCTTCTACTTTGTCAAGGTCTATTGTGTTGGATATATTACCACCACATTGACATAGATATACTCCTGTCTTTTTACCCATTTACATACCTATATTTCTTAATTATTAATTCGAGTTGTATTTCAGTGTAATAAAAATGCATAAAATCCCTATTACCTTTATTTAATGAAGAAATTAATTTATAACCATTTATAACTTATTGCAAATATTTTTTTAAGAACATTTTATCTGTATATTTAAAGCTATACATATTCAAATACATGGATGTGATTATATAGGTGTGATTATATAGGTGTGACATACAATGAAAAGGGATGCATTTCGCATCCATTCTAATCATTCGTGTGTTTCCGTACGGGTTCAACATCTTGAACCCTGTATATTTTCAGGGCACAAGATATTGTGCCCCTACGAACGGACCATTAATTCACCTTCCCTCTTCTTACCGGCATTGTCATACACCTGCATCCACCACCGCCTCTCGACAGCTCTGACCCGTCAATTGTAATTACAAATTTATCATAAATCTTAGGATCTACTTTATCTGTAATAATATCTTTTGCCTTTATAACTTCAAAACCATTTTTATTCATCTCATCAATAGTGTAAACATTCCTTCCATATCCAATCACTTGCCCCGGTGCTAAAGCAAAGAAATTTGCTCCACTATGCCATTGCTCTCTCTCCTGAATATATGAATCTGAGTTACCTCCACAGAAGATTGGTTTCAAGTCTGTTCCAAGCTTTTTCAATGCTGTGAGAATATTATCTTCCTCGTGGATCTTAACTTTACCGTTATCAATAGAAATATGAATAGTAAGATATCTGTTAGAATCAAGTATCAGCGGTTTATAAACCATACATTTATCCTTATCCAGCATCGTAAATACCATATCAAGATGGATAAATGATTCCGGCGTATATGGTAATTCCTGAACTATTATATTACTTTTGCCTTTTTGCTTCTTCATCTGCTGAAGAATATAATCAATGCCCTGTGTAGTTGTACGGGCACTGCTTCCGATCAATATAGTATTCTCCTTTATAACAAGAATATCCCCGCCTTCAAATGTAATATTATCTTCGAGATTCTTAAAATTTATTGGATTGATAGTTTTAGTTTGGAATTCCGGATGATAATCAAATATTGCCTCCATTATCTGAGACTCTCTTTCTCTTACCTTATTTGCCATTCTGCTGATATGAACTGAACCAAAAATTGAAACTGACGCATCTCTGGTAAAAAAGAAATTATGTAGTGGTTTCAATGAATATCTGTCCTCATCAAGATAATTGGTCAGAGTATCTTTTTCCATTATACGACCTTCTATCAATTGTCTTGTAATTTCTTCATTCGGCTGATCTAAAAATTCATCCATTATTTTGTTTATTTTTGAAACCTTGCATTCCTGCTTACAGATGGTAGAGATCAGGTCCTGCTTTACTTTTTCATTCGTAAGTATATCATTAAGTAGATCTGTTACTTGAAAAGTGTTTGTAAACTTTTGAAGTACTTCATTGAACTGCCTGTATTCTTTTTTTGCAACAGATAGGTTCAAAATATCACTGTATAAAGCTCTTTCTGCATTATTGGGTGTCATATTTTCAATTTCTGGGCCCGGTGAATGTAAAATCACACCTTCAAGCTTTCCAATTTCTGAATTAACCATTGTTTTCATAGTTTTTCCTTGTGTGCCACAGGTTGAAACCTGCGGTTATTGGGTTTCAATCCCGTTAGGATTGTATTAGTTTCGAATATTCTTTAATTTCTTTTGTCATTTCTTTATATTTTTTTTCCTTTAAATAAAAGCAACTACCATCTTCATTTTGTTTTATAATATTTAAACCATACTCTTCTATTGTTTCAAAACCTTCAAATTTATCGTTACTGTATAGTTCTGTTTTGTACTTTCCTGAATAGAATTCTTCTTCATTTAAATTAATCAGAAATAATTTACAACATACTCCACATCCATCGCAAGTTTCTTTATTCATCCTATGATTTCACCTTGTACCTATCCACCTGCCTGAACATATCCATTACAAATGTTCTTTTCTTGAACACTGCAGAATGAAGAACTCCGTCACCAACATGATAACTGTCGCCTTTTTTGAAATTATGTACGACACCACCGATCTTTAGATCCATCTCTCCATCTAAAACCACGCCCCACTGTTCCCCGTGAGAATGTTCAGCTACTTCACCTATCGGTTCAATATCCATAAATACCATCTGATGATCAGGTCCTTGAGAAATCCAGCCACGAACACCTTTAAAAGGAATGTCTGCTTCCGGTAAACCCAGTATCATTTCAGGAAAATTAAATTCAGCCATATATTACTCCAACATCAAATTATTTTCGATTCTACAATATAACAATTAAATTAGAAATTAGAAATTAGAATTCTACATAAATTTTCACAAATTTTGTATGTCCAGCAAGACAAAATGTAAATTATACTTGACATTTAGACGGCAATAGATTACATTTGTTTTATTATCAATGGAGGAAGAATGAATCTAACTAATAGTTTAAAAGTATGGAGAGCTAAATTTGATATTACTCAGGATGATCTCAGTAAAGAAGTTGGATTGAGTAGACAGACTATACATTCCATAGAAAAGGGAAAATTCGTACCATCAATTGTATCAGCAATAAAAATTGCAAGGTATTTTAAAACTAACATCGAAGAAATATTCTATTTAAAGGAGGAAGAAAAATGAAGTTAAAAGGAAATTATTATTTTTTTTATGGCATGCAGTTTATATCAGGTATTTTAACTTATTTTTTATGTCAACAATATGGTTTATCAGGGATAGCTTTAGGTTTTATACCTTTCTCCTTAGCTATGCTCTTGGTAATTCCAGGTCATAAACCAGATGAGAGAGAAATGGATATTTTTCATAAGAGCAATAGTTATGAAACCATCTTTGTAGCTGTCATCATGGCAATGGTTTATTTATTTCTACCGGATGTGAATTGGTTCTACATTTTTGTTGCTTCGATTAGCATAGTAAGAGGAGTGATTGGTCTTATTTTATGTATTGTGAAATAAAATTTCACGATCTATATATCCCCGGATAAGAAATTTCATACCTGA
>JAQICF010000134.1 GCA_027858795.1 Candidatus Delongbacteria bacterium
TTAAAGGATCAAAGTGATGATGCTCCGTACAAAACGGCTAAAGATTTTAATGAGGCGCAAGATCTTGCTGTTGAGTACGAATATCCAATCATGGTTATCGGATCTGATACAAATTCAATTATATCTCAAAAATTCTTGAAAGAAACAATATTTCATCCTAGTTTTATGTCAAATTTTAAGGAAATGATACTTCTTACCCTTGATATCAACAAAAATAAATATTTCTTTAAAAGCTTTAGAGTTGATAAATTCCCTGCAATATTATTTTTCAACGAAGATGTAACTTTTATTTCCTGGAAGTACGGAGTTCAACCAAAACATGTCCTTTCAAAATTAATAGAAGATATAAAGTTGTTCAGAGCAGGAAAAGACTATATTAGGCCAGAAATCAATTGGATATACGATCTTCAAGAAGCTACTCGTTTCGCAAAAGAAAATGAGCAATTCATATTAGCTCATATTACTAATAATGATAGGATTGAACCTAGTGTGGATGTTTTTAACGACCCTAGAATAATCAAGAAAATTAATACTGATTTCATTCCATTATTGACTAAAGTCGATTCATTATCTACAAACCCTATGAATGGTTATGAATATTATCCTATGTTGGCTATTATGAACTCTCGTGGGCAAATAATCTATAGAACCTCTCCTACGAACGACTATAATGATATTGTAACCTTCTTAAATATGAAAGAGCAGGAAAATATGCTTATTTCATTAGGAGCACAAGATTTTGAAGAAATATTTGAAAATTTCAACTTAGCGAAATCTTTATCCGAAAATAAATATTTCTTTTCTGCTGAAAACATTCTATTTGATCTTGCAATGAAATTTCCTCAAATGTCACATTTGTATGTTCGTATTGCTGAAAGTTTCCTAAACAGAAATAAGCTGAAAAAAGCATTGCATTATTCTTCATTGTTGGAAAATGCGACTACCGCTCCAAATATTCACGATCTGAAAATCATTGTAAGTTCATATCTTTTAGACAATCGTTTTGCAGAGCTTGAAGAATATATGCTTGACACAAAATTAGCTAATTTTAGAGATCCTGTTGTTGTAGGGATGATATATGCTGCGATGAGTGAAATTGAAATGGCGCTTTCTAATAACTCTATAGCTATACAATATGCTGAGAAGGCAATTCAAAATGAAAATACAAATGCAGAGCATTATTTTCACTTAGGAAAATTATTTTATCTAAAGAAAATGAATACTGCAGCTATTAAACAATTTAAATTCGCTACAATTCTTGATCCAGATATGGCTAAAGCATATTTTTATTTGTATTTATTAGATAATGATCAGAATGCATTAGCTAGGGCTAAATTGCTGTATCACCAAGGTAAATACGACGAGAATACATTTAGGTTCATTGAAGAAAAGTTTACATACTCACAGGAAGGTTACACTGATGTAATCCAAGATGAATTAAAAAATCGAATGAAATTATTTCCGGGTAAAGTAGAATTTGAGTATGAGTATGCTAAGTTCCTTTCTGAAAATAATGGAGATATGACTGAAGCACTGGATCTGACCAATAACATACTGGAAATAGATCCTAATAATCCATACTACAACGATACCGCTGCATGGATCTTTTATAATCTGGGAAATTATCCGGTAGCCAACAAGTTAAATACAAAAGCTTTACGTGAGATATCTCAAGAAAATTACAGTAGCTATCCTGATTTTCTATATCATGCAGGTATCATAAAAGCTTCAATCGGTGATAAAAAATCTGCAGGTGTATTCTTTGAAGTATTCTTGGGTATTGAAAACCTGGGTGGTAAATTCTGGAAAAAAACCCAATATGCAAAAAAATATATTAAAAAGATGAATAAATAAGATATGCTATCAATTAACTACAATATTAAATGTTTAAATAAAAGGTAACCGTTATGAAGTCTTTTCTAATTTCATTTCTAACAACAATCGTAATTTCAGCAGTAATGTTCATTCTTTTTTCAACAAGCATTATTGACATCTCAAAATTTTTCCCTGACAATATCTTCAATAGAGATAGTGAAGAAAACATTGTTACTCTGCCCAACATGCTAAATCTGACAGCTGAAGAAGCACAGCAGGCTGTAGCTGAATTTGATTTAAAAATGATGCTCGAGGAAGAAGTAACCGACAAAGTACAGGCTGGAGTAATAATTAAGCAATTCCCACTACCTGGGTTTAAAGTTCTGAAAGGAGATGCTGTTAAATTGACTATCTCAAAAAGAGACGAAGAACTAGATGATGAAGAATTTGATGAGGATATGTTCGATGAACCTGGAATGGATATTGTGATAGAAACAGCTATAACAATGCCTGATCTTGAAGAATTAGAATTAAACGAAGCTGTTATTAGGCTAAATGATATTGGTATTGATAACATCACAAAGGATTTTGAAGCTAGTGATAATGTTAAAAAAGGTTATATCGTTAAATACTCTCCTGATTTTGGACAAGAGATCGATAATGTAGATGGTGTTAGGCTGCTTATTAGTGAAGGGCCTTCCATAAAATATGCTACTGTACCCAATTTGTATAATAAGTCTCTTGCAAGGGCTAAGGAAGCCATAATAAATGCAAATTTGAAAGTTGGCAAGATCACTAAAGTTACTGATATTGACAAAGCATTTGATCGAATAATAAGCCAATCCATCGCCAAAGGAAAAAAGGTTAAGCAGGGAACAGTAATTAACATAACCTTGAATGGTGAAGCTGAAGGTGATGAGTGGTAAATAACTTTCACACTAATTAATCTTTATTAGATAGGCTTCGTTAATACGAAGTCTATCTATATCTACTCTTTATTTTATGACAAATTTCTTTTTAAAATACATTTTTGTTCCTCTCATATTTTTTCAATTGATTAGTTATTCCAAATTACATTCTTTTAACTCCTCAGATATTAAAAATATACCTGCAAGAGATCTATATGATGTTTTAAATAAACTAAGCAATTTACATGGTTTAAGTTATGGTAGAACCGGCCAGATAATGCAAGTCAAAGGATTAGGAAAGGATCAGTACGCTTCTAACATCTATATAGATGACATTCCTTTCACAAATTTCATATCCGGTATATCTAATTTATCGACACTACCCTTAGATCGTATTGATAATATTATTATAGATGATTCACCTGTTAATAATTCATCGGTCTCTATATATATTTATACAAAAAACTACGAAATCAATAAACCTGTAACTGAGATGATCTATAGAGATGCTTTTTTTAATCATCGAAATATTTCTATGAATCTGGGACAAAGATTTAGCAAAAATTCTTCTTTCTTATTATTTGCTGATATCACTGATTACATGGATTATCGAGAATCTTCTGATTTTAATTTCAAATACCCTTACCAAAGGCAAAATTATAACTTAAGCATCGAATTACCTAACATCTCATTTTTAAAACCAACATTTGAATTTTCATATCTCAAAGAAAATATTTACGATCTTTCAGTTGATTCAGCATTGTATAAACCTGAAACATTACGATGGTTGTTAAATTTCAACTCTGATGTATCTAGGAATATTGACAACAAACTTTCGTTCGCAAATTCAATTAAATATGATCTTATCGATCCTGAAAATAAAAATTATATGATATACGACCAATTTACATATAAAGATTCCACAAGCCTATTTAAGCTAAATTCGAAACTGGAATTTTTTAGTTTTAAAAATTATAGAGGAGAATCTCTCTTTTCTCTAGAACCATCCTATCAAAAGGATTTCAATAGTTTAAAAACAAATTTCTATTCATATATAAAATATTCGGACTTAACAGATCTGACCTACTCAACAAGTGTCAATTTGATAAAGCAACTCCCTTGGGGACTAGAAGCATACTCTCTGCACTCTATTTATGGAGGAAGTTATCGAATACTCAATGATATTATTGATGTTGAATTTTTTAAAAACGAATTTTACTTAGAAAATATTTTTCAATTTTATTCCTTCTCAGGATCAATTTACTCAGGTATAGATATATTAGAATATCAAAAGAATAGCTCAGATACTTTCAGTGGGAATTTGACTTCCGGAATTCACCGATACTCTAAGAGCAAACTTGATCTAAAGATTTTGAAGAATCTTAGTTTAAATTTAGAATATTCTCATCGACTTTCTTTAAAAACATCAATCAATAATCCTAATTCAACAGCGATCACATCATTGAATTTCACAGACAGATATTTTAATGATAATTTTCAAATATCAGCTACTGTATTACATAAATACTCTGATTATTATATTACTGAAAATAACCGAGAGATCATTAATAATCTTGGTATTAATTTGAGAGCTAAGATTGTAGATGTTGAAATATTTTTTGGTATCGATAATATAATGAAAAATAAATACGATATAAACAATAATACATACATTTTAAATGAACATTACGGATATCAAACTATCGAAGGTTATGATATGCAGAGATTTGATGAAATCTGGGGTGTTCGCTGGATTTTTAGATACTAACCCGACTACTTCCGAACTACGGCAATTTTTCCGATGATCTTGATCGTTGGATCACTATCGTTATAAGCTACGACTTGATATATCCCGGTTGACACTATCTTGCCGTTATTATCTCTACCGTTCCACCCATTTAGAATTGAAAATACATTATTTCCTGTTCCACCTTTTACCAACCTCCCATTTAGATCAAATATTTTCGCTGAATTATAGTTTTCATTATGAAATACAAATGTCATTATGGAATAGCCATCATTTATAAAAGGAGAAGGTATTGTTACAATTTCATCACTTGGGATGTCTTCTCTATTAACTAAACTTGCCCCTTCAAACAAAGTAATACCATTATATGAAGAAAATATTGCAATCCCATTTTTTGAATCTAATTCAATATCTGTAATCGCATTGTCGGGTAACGCACTATATATAACATCGCCCTCTAACCTACCACCATCTCTATAACTCTTAGGGACATAATGTCTCCAACGGATATTGTCTTGTGAAAGAACACTCACACCTTTATCCGTAGCAAACCATTTTTCATTAATTTCACTGACCTCAATATCATATATCATGTTGCCAACAGGACCTTCAACAATACTAATTATATCACTATCGACAATATCAGAAGGTTCATTGGGGTTTGCATAATTCATATCAATATATTTTATGCCATTGTTTGTACCTATCCATACTAAACCATTACTGTCTTTATTGATATCTATGATGCCGCCTAGACCCGTAAAATTATTTATTATCAAAGAATTCTCCTGAACCATACTAACACCCAAACCATCCCTTTCATTGAATTGTTGTGAAGAACTTCCTATCCAAACCCAGTCGTTATCATCTACAAAAATATTATACGGAGATTGATAATTTGGTAATGTAAAAGGAATTACAGTTCCATCAGTTTCTATTTTCACAATTGTTGAATCCTGATCTAAATTACCAAAGTTAGTTATCCATAAATTACCGGTCTTATCTTTACATATGCCAGGGTGAGTAGCATAAGGATAATACGGGCTAGGTGGTAATATGGCACTACCAAAAGTAAGTCTTGTTTCAAAATTATAATCTTTGTTAAATTTAAAAACACCGGTTGACCATGTTGTGACATAAATATTGTTACTATTATCTTCAAGTATGTCAATTCCTTGCCATAGTTTTGCTCCAGTATAATATTCTTCCCTGAATTTCTCAGTGAAAATATCAAATTCTCTAAATCCTCGCGATGTTAAATATAATAACTTCGAATTATCCTGAGTAACCTTTATTTTTTTTATCCCTTTTTCCGCGGGTAAATTAAAGCTATAATCGGTAGTACTCAGATCTGTCATAGAATATGAAGAAAAACCGAATTTTGAAATGTAGTAGATAATATTATTGACAATAATGAATCTTTCTGCAAATTTATCGTTTACACTAAAAACATCAATCTCAGTACCTTCTAAAAGGCTAGAAATTTTTTTATAATGTACCACGCCTCCTGATTTTACGGTATAATAAAGTTCACTATTGAGCACTGCACCCCACAAAATTTCAGCTCCGTCATCAATACTTTCTTTTGTTGCAATATTTGCATCAATTGAATAAATACCATTTGAACTCAGAGCCAAAATACTTTGCCCAAGTTTTAGAAATTTATTAACAATAGTAGAAGTATCAAAACCCGTAAGCAATGTCCAATTATCAAGATACCCTATGTTCTGATTGCTTTCAGGGATCATATAAATTCCACTTGTAGTTGACATATAAATATTACCTTCATGTACTATAATATCTGATACATTTCCTGTCATAAGATTACTGTCAGTTACATCATACTTGTTAAAAGTACTATTATATGAATATCTTACCAATATTTGATCTGTCGCTACATAGACATAATTGTCGGAAGAATAGATATGGTTCAACTCGTATGAACCATATTCCTCAATATCATTTAAAAATCCTACACTGTTTCCATTTTCATCAAACAATGATATTGAACAATCCGAGTGACCTGCCCAAATTATATTTCTAAAATCAGATGCTACAGCAGTAGTATTTATTTTGTAAAGACCGTTATCTGTATCATAAATATTGTTTTCTACACCATTAAATTCAAGCATACCACCATCTGTTGCAACATATATTTTATTATTGGATGATATTAGATCATTCCCTTGTGATATAGAACAGAATGTTTTCCAATCACCAATATCGGCTTTCAGTATCATTATGCTTAAAAGAATTATTATTATATTTTTTTTCATTTTAGTTCAACTCCGGCAATTTAATGATTACGCTTTGTATCATATTTTTTTTAGATCGGGCAATTTTAAATTTTAATTTGTTTATAATAAACTCTTCTCCTTCCTGAGGTATGATCTGAAGATGATTTATCAAAAATCCGTTGACCGTTTCATATTCTTCTCCAACCAAATTCTTCTCCAGGCCTGTTAGGTTCTTAAACATGTTATTTAGGTCATCTGTTCCCGCTTCTCCATTTACGATCAATATTTTTTGCTCTTCACGGTAAATGATCCCTCTATCAGTGATCTCATTATCATGAATATCATCGACTCTTCCAACAATAGATTCTAAAATATCATACATTGTCACTACCCCGGTGCAACCTCCAAATTCATCAATCGCTACAACAATTGAAGTTTTATCTTTTTTAAAAGTTTTGAATAATGATAGAACATTGACATTATCAGGTACAAATGTTATTGGTTTTAGCATTTCCTCAATTGATGTCATACTATTCAAAGTATCATTTACAAAAATAACACCTTTGATGTTGTCTAGATCTTTTTCATAGATAATTATTTTTGACAGGGATGTGATCTTAATTAATTTATTTAATTTATAAACTGGGCTTGAAATATCAACTCCGATTATACTTTTTCTATGAGTCATGATCTCTTTGATCTTGCTCTCATTTAGCTCCATTATTCTTTTTATAATAACAGCATAATTTTTATCCATAGATTCGTGTTTTATTACATGTCCCATAATATGGTTGATATCGTGCTTTGTAACTAATAGCATCTCATCATCATTGATCTTGATCTTCATTAAATGCATTATGATTCTACTTAATCTACCTACAAGTATATTAATTGGAGTTAATATGTATTTAATGAATAAAAATGGTAAAATCAAAAAAAACACAGCTTTATCTGCTGAATTTTTTGCTATTATCTTAGGCATAACTTCTGCAAATATCACTATTGCGATTGATTCGTATAATGCTACCTCAAAGAGAGACAGCGATCTTATGTCAAATCTTAGTAATAAATATGTTAGGGATGATGCAAAAGCAACATATGAATAGTTGGTACCCACAAGAGTCGGGACCAGAAATCTATCTGGATCGATCATTAAATTTTCAACTTTATCAGCAAACCTTTTACCTGACTTTTTCCATAATTTAATTTTTGCCCTATGCGCCGCTGTAAATGCCGTTTCTGTTGCACTAAAAAATATTATTAGTCCAAAAGATACGAATGCAACTACTATTAAAGTCATTTTAATTTACTTCCTGGATTTTTATATTTCTTTAACTTTTATCTTACCGTTACTTTTATCAAATATTTCTTCGATAAAATTTTGTTTAAAACCTTTGTTTATCTTAACTTTCATATTTGCTTTTTCACCATATTTCTCTTCTACGATATCAGCTTCGTAACTGTTTATCAAGTTCATGACAATACTTGTGTTATCATAAACATAACTAAATTCTACTTCTTCTTTAATTTCAACATCAATTATATTACTATTTGCCAGAGTTTCTTTCGCTGAACTTGTATAAGCTTTTATCAATCCACCTGTACCGAGTTTAGTACCACCATAATATCTGGTCACTATCAAAAGAGTATTTGTTATTTCACCAGATTCCATTACAAGCATCATTGGTTTTCCGGCTGTACCTGACATCTCTCTATCATCACTAAATCTGCTTACCTGATCAGTTTCTGTACCTACAATATAAGCAAAACAATTGTGAGTAGCATTATAATATTTTTTTCTGATGGCTTCAAGCTCCATCTCTGCTTCATCTCTTGTTGAAACCTTGATCAAAGTTCCTATAAAACGGGAACCTTTTATCTTCTCGATCTCATATTGAGAATTTTCTTTGATTGTTTTATATGTGATTTTTTTCATTTTTTAATTTTCCCCATAATTCCGGACGTAAAATGTTACGCCCGTACAATTTCCTTTAATAAACTCACTAATTTTTTTTGTGCTTTTTTTGCAGTATCAAAAACATCCTGATGAGTAAGTTTTTGATCTGATATACCTGCTGCATAATTCGTTGCTAATGAAATTGCAGAAACTTGAATGTTTTTATTAATAGATTCCATTATCTCAGGAACTGTTGACATTCCCACCAGATCTATGTTTAATTTTTTCAATAATCTTATCTCTGAAGGTGTTTCAAATGTTGGTCCGGTCATAAAACCATAACTACCATTATTTAACGGTAATGAAATATTTTTTGCTGCATTTATAATTTTAGCATTCAGTTTATTTGAAGTTCCATATTCCTTTTCAACTGCATTTTCTATTTTATGAAGTGGATCTTTGCCCATAGTTATTAAAATGAGATCTCCCGGATGGTAATTATCATTGATACATCCTGCAGCATTAGTTAAGATAAGATTTTTTATTCCAAGCTCTGATATAACATTAATAGGAAAGACAACTTCATCATAGCTGTATCCTTCATACAGGTGAACCCTGCCTGAAAGTACTAATATCTTCTTGCCATTCAACTTACCAACGACAATTGACCCACTATGCCCTCTCACGGTAGAGATTGGAAAATTAGGAACATCTGAAGTTTTTATTGTTTCTTTTTCTGATAGACTCTCTGTAAAAAAAGCAAGTCCACTGCCTAGAACAACTGCATATTCAATCCCATCCGTATTGATCTTGCTTCTTATATGATTTACTGCTTTGGCTATTTTATTCATTTTTTCTGCTGTGGGTGTAAAGTCTTACAACCCTACAATAATCCTTATCTTTTCTTAGTGATTTTGTGGCTTTGTGAGAACATAATCCTCTGTCATTATTTTCCTTGTGAATAAAATACATTATTTATAACTTAGAGTAAAGAAATTAATAAATGTTCGGTGTATCTATGAAAGATGAAATATCCTCAAAAAAGAAAGCTCTTCGCAAAGAAATAAAGTTGATCAAAAGATCCTTTTCTTCTGATGATAGGGTAATTCATTCCAATACTGTGATGAGAAAACTTGAAGA
The DNA here is from genome assembly GCA_027858795.1 of Candidatus Delongbacteria bacterium. The sequence continues at coordinate 9,745 of JAQICF010000134.1, forward strand.
TAGTGAAGAGTTTAATAACTCAAGCAGTATTTTCATCTACTGGGCTATGGATGATGAAGTTGATACCAGAGAATTTATTATTAAATGGTACAAAGAAAAAACATTTATTTTACCTACAGTTGATGGTGATGATCTGATTTTGAAAAAGTTTTCCGGCACAGATTCTTTGAAAAGTGGTGACATATACTCTATTCCAGAACCGAAAGGAAAGCCTTTTGAGAACCTGAACGATATTGACTTGGCTATCATACCCGGTGTTGCATTTGATAAGCAAAACAACCGTATGGGTAGAGGTAAAGCATATTATGATAAGATACTTAAGCAGATGAAAGCAAATACTCATCTAATCGGTATTTGCTATGATTTTCAGTTCTTAGAGAAAGTTCCCGTGGAGGAACATGATATTAAAATGGATAAGGTAATTCACTCATGATATTAGATAATATTTTCGCTATTTCACCACAACAATTAGATATAATAGCTGAAAAGATCTATCAGAACGAATGCGCTTGTAAAAGAGAATACCTTGTCTGGTGGAGTGAGAATGAAGAGTTCCCATCTCTTGGAATTGGACATTTTTTATGGTTACCTAATAATCTCAATGTCCCTTTTGATCCATCATTTAAAAAATTTTTAGATGTTTGCGTTTACGATGATATTGAGATCCCTGAGGTCTTGAAAAATTATAACAAAGGGTGTATTTGGAACAATAGAAATGAATATCTTGATCCGAAAAGTGCTGATCAAATCGAGCAGATAAAAATTTGGTTAGAAAACACAAAAGATATTCAGGCTCAATTTCTTTATCAAAGAGCTTTAAATATGCTTGAGGATATTATTGACTACGATCCTGCTACTAGAATTGATATTGAAAAGCTTTTTGCCTTAGACATAGGTAAATTTGCAGTCATTGATTATATTAATTTCAAGGGATCAGGTCTTAATTTTACTGAAAGATACGGGCATCATGGTTGGGGATTACTTCAAGTTCTTCAGAATATGAAATTTAATCCGGATCCTGTTGACGCATTCATTAAATCAGCTATTGAAGTTTTAAAGATGAGAATAAAGGCAGCTCCTCCTGAAAGAAATGAAAAAGTATTTCTTAACAGTTGGATCAAACGATTTGAGTCATATCGAAAATTTTGATTTGAACTAAATTATATGATATTTTGTAGAATTTAAGACAATACAAATGTAAAATACTAAAATAGGGATTTTAATATGAAAACATTCAATTTCTTATTTATTATATCAGCTTTCTTTATTATAGGATGTGCTCCAGATCTTGATTTTGAAATTGGAGGTGGTGAAGGTGACACTCATATCAGTGGTAAGGTTACTGATCTAAATACAGGAGAACCAATTGATAGTGTTAAATTTGTAATGAGAGCAAGTCAATTTATGGGGATGAGCACATGGTATCCAATAAGCGACACAACGGATAGTACCGGTAATTTTGAATTTTACTTTTTTTGTGAAGAGGGATGGTTTTATGATTTAGAAGTATCCAAGGATGGTTACAGCGATACGGAATCTTACGGTCATTCAATTGAAAAAGCTGAAGACAATTATTTCCTTATTAATATGAAAAAAGTAGATTCTGTAAAAATAGGTAAATAAAAATGATTAAAATACTTACCATGTTAATAATATTTATGACTTCAACTGTTTTCTGTCAAGAAAATGAGATTGTCATTCTAAATAAAAACATTGATCTATCAGTACCATTGTATGAATATTCATCTTCATTCTTTCGGGACTATCGAGTAAATCAGACCATTCAAGAAAGTATCAAATGGTCCAGTATTTCTGTCATTCCCAGTGTTCTTATACTTGCATCTGGAGATGCAGAAGGTTTTATATTACCCTTGGTTGCGATCTCTATTCCTATCGGTGGATTTATCGGAGGAGGTGTAAATGGTTATCACAATGGTGTGAAATTTAACCAATTAAAAAGAAGTGATCCAAGTTTTCAGCTTAACCGAAATAAATTTGGATATGAGGCTGAAGCATATACAACTACTTCAAACGGGCTGACTTTTTTTAATTCAAAAGGATCTTTGTGTTATCAATCTTTCGAGAACAAAAAATATTTTCCTTCTGAGTATCGTTTGGGTGTAAGTTTTCTTAAATCAGTATGGTATGAAGATGATGATGAGCTTGCATCAACTCCATTCTACAGCTATAAAGAGAATAGGATCGATTTCAATGCAATATATAATTCAAACCAAACATATTTTCAATTTCATTACGGATTTGGAGGTGGATATTCATGGGGAAAGCATACCATAGAAACAAGTAGTGATATCACAACCAATAAATTGAATGGTGCTTATATATACCCATTAGCTGGTATTACTATCAATTTTAACGATTTTTTTTATTGTAGGGTTGAGGGAAGATACGAATTATCTCAATTTTATTATAAATTACTTGATTATGCAGATTATCCTCATTACAGTAATATAAGTGTTGGATTTGTAGCAGGAACTTATATCTTTTAATTTTTACTATTATCTTGAATTTAGTATAACATATTTATATATTGAATTATCTAGAATGATTATATCGGGAGTAAGTTGTGATCACAGAAAAGCTGGACAAATCTAAAGTTGTTATAACACCCTTGCAAAAAAATGATGAAAAAGCTTTTTGGGCAACAAAATCTCCACTTGAAAGACTTAGAGCTCTTGAACTTAATAGGAAAATAGTATATGGTTACTCCGACAATCCCCCAAGACTTCAAAGATTTTTTGAAATTATTAAACAGTCATGGAGTTAAATATCTTCTTATCGGTGGATATGCAGTTGGTTACTATGGCTATCCAAGAGCAACGGCTGATATGGATATTTGGGTAAATGTTAACGATGAAGATAATTTTATAAAATTAATATCGGCTTTAAATGAATTTGGAATCTCTATTGACCCCAAAGATAACATTTTATTTAAAGAAAAAGGACAAATGATAAGGATTGGATTCCCCCCTGTTAGAATTGAAGTGTTAAGTGATATATCGGGCGTAGAATTTTCAGAATGTTTTAAAAATAAAAAAATTATTGAATTAGACGGAGTAGAAGTCACAATAATTTCAAAAAAAGATTTAATAAAGAATAAAAAAAAGAGTGCTCGTTATAAAGATCTTGACGATGTTGAAAATTTAGAAGAGTAATTAAATAATATTAGGAGTATTTTATGATAAATATTGCATTATGTGGTGGATATGGAAAAATGGGCAGAGCTATTGCTGAATTATGCGAAATGGGAAAAGAATTTAATATTTCCTACATCATCGAAACTAACGATAAATGCCTTCTTTCCAATATTGGAATCGGAATTAAGCTTGAGGATATTATAGATCATGATGATGTTGATGTTGTTGTGGATTTTACAACCAAAGAATCCTGCCTGGAACGAATGAAAATCAGTATTGATAATGGAAAACCTTTTATCACGGGCACCACAGGATTTAGTGATGAAGATATGGAAAAAATAAAGATCATGGCAGAAAAAGGAAAAGTCTTTTATGCTCCGAACTTCTCTCCGGGTATTTATATACTTGGAAAAGCGTTAAAGAATATTGCCGAACTTGCCCAGGATGATTACGATATTGAAATGCTTGAAATGCATCATAATCAAAAAACTGATGCTCCCAGTGGTACTGCTTTAAAGCTCAGAGACATTCTTACACAGAACTATCCTGATCATAACGTGATCTACGGAAGGAAAGGCGACTACAAACCCAGGAGCAGGAAAGAGATCGCAATACACACTCTAAGAGGTGGTGATGTAGTCGGTGATCATAAAGTGATATTTGCTGGGAACGGAGAAAGATTGGAGTTAACACACAGAGCAATATCTAGAAAAACCTTTGCTTCAGGAGTATTGAAAGCCGTAGAATACATAGTTAAACAAAATGAAGACAGACTATATGGAATGGATGACCTATTTTAAAATATTATTGTTGATTTTGATCGTAAGTATAACTTCCTGCACTGTGAAGATACCTGATATAAGGATCACCGGAGAAAAGACTGCTCTTGAAAATCAGGTTCTTGGAGAATATTCCAAGATCAAAGAGGATGCCTGGATGGTAGCATCTGAGAGAGGTGACGGTCAAATAAAGATCACGGCAGATCGTAAAGAGGTTGTAGAAGCAGTCAGAGATAGAGAATTTTTGAAAGATGATATCAACGAACTTAAGTTGAAAGGCTATATTGGAGAAGTATCTTCAGGTGTATTAGAAATAGTTGACGATAATGATATTTCAAATCTGAAGAATAAAGAAAAAGATCTAATCATATTACTTCTAAATAAAGAAAATACAGCCAGAAAACTGATAATGCAGAGAATCGTAGAAACTGATGCTAAATTTAAAGATTCTCCTAAAGAAGTATATCAGGCATTTTTTGTAATGAATCTGGAAGATTCTCCTGAGAAAACTTTTTATAAAAACAAAAAAGACAAGTGGGTCAAAAAGTAAATACACTCAAACTGAGTGTTTTTTTATTACGCATTAAAATACTGAATTATCTTCTGACCCCTTCTATAAAAATAAGTTGTTTTGAATAAATCCTGCTGAGAATTGTCCATTTTGACCAATAAATATTCTTTTATCTCCTCGTAAAATCCGACAAAGGAAGCTATTTTCTTTTTATCAATTTTTGCCATTAGCGCAAATTCCATGAACGGAATTATCGAGTAAACATTTATCATTGTAAAACCTGCTATATGGAGTTTCTTTGATAATTCTAATATTATATTGATTAGTTTTTCATCTTTTGTAAGCATGAATCTTGTGATATTATAAACAAGATAGTCACCTGTGATCTCGGGATTTAAAAATCTCTTTTCAATCTTTCCCATTACTTGGTCCATTGGTGGTAGTTTTTTATGTTCCTTAATGTAATGAAGTAACATCATAGGTGTTTCAAGTTCTAACTTACCGTTCAGGGTTTCATCCATCTGAGCAGGTGACCAGCGATAACAGATATTGTAATTGTAGAAAGTTTCGAGATATTCTTTGTAAGTGGAATAAATATCATCTGTAAGGACATTAGCATCGTACAATGCTTTAATATCATCCTCTACTTCTTGCTTGGTGAATATTTCAGGGAAATATTTCGCAACCCTTTCAAAATTTGTTAGCAATTTTGCTTCCGTTGAATGCCTAAAATATAAAAATGCTTTTCTTATGATTTTTTTGGCTGATTTAAAATCACCTGTTCTATGATATAGGATGAATTCATTTGTAAGAAGCTCAATGTACAACTCAAGCCTATTAGTCTCTTTCGCTTGTCTTCTAACTTCTCTGAGCAAGTTTATAATCTCACCCAACGGGTAATATAGATTTATCTTTGTTGATACAACATCACCCAGATCATCAAGACTTAAAGGTCTTTTTAATTTATCAGATAGGAAAATTTTCTTGTTTTCAAAATATAAAGCTTTTTCATAATCCGACGTATAGTAGTAGTAATTGGCCAGTGTCCTTAATATCAGGAACATACTTTCAATATCTTTCTCTTTATACGCTACTTCCAGTCCATAAGTTAACCTTTCGCTGTAGTCCTGTTCAAGAACTTCTCTTTCGGCAAATTTCGCTAAAGTACTCAAAAGGTAGAAATAATTATTATTAAAGATTTTCTTGACAACAAATATATCTACATATTCTGAAATCCGCTCCTCAAGATGCTTTTGCCAAGGTATCACACTATAGACAATTTTAATAGTATCTAGGATTATTTGATACTGGACAGATATATCCTTATCTTTACTAAAATCCTTCTCTAATATCTTTATTATCTCTTTGCCTTCTGAAAAATATTTTCTACTTGACAGTAACTTATGCAATACATCGAACATATCACTATAGAATTCATCTACGAGTAAGTTATCTTTGTAAAACTTAAAATTCTTTCTGATGAAAGAAATAATATTATAATCGTAGTAGAACTCATTATGTAAATACAGTTTGATCCTGATATATTTCAATTTGCTCTCTACATTTGTGATCTCTTCTTTAAAAGTATTTCCTATTGATTTTATCACTTTTACAGCTTTTTCAAAATCTACATTTTCAAGATAGAATGCAAAATTTAATTCAAGTCTGAATTTCACTTCAGTGTTTTTACATAACTTAATACAATTCAGCAGCAAATAGTAAAGATTATCATTTGAATCTTTCTTTCGCATAATCTCCACATATTTATTTAAATTGGAAAGCTCCGAAATATCTATACCATGTAATACATACTTTAAAATTCTCACCGCGGATTTGTAAAATTTATCATCATGATCCAGATCAAGTATCATCTGATAATATTTCTTCAATGTTTCACTTTTAAGAGAGCTAAAGATGTAGTCTTTGACATCGCTTTTCACAGCTTTATAGAGGTTTTGGTAACCGGATATCAACCCCAAATTAACTAGTTTGGACAGTATTTTTTTTAGATCAAATTCGCTAAGAGGTATAAATTTTCTTATCTCTTCAATTGTAAGTTTGTCGAATGTTACTGTCAGAAGTATTACTACATTTACATCTCTTTCCTCAAGACCTCGTATAAGGCTTTTTACTGATTTTTTACTACCTCTCTTAAGAATTTTTTTAAATATTTCATTATTTTTGAAGAATAGAACTCCGCTCACATAACTTATGACATTTCTCTGAATAAAACTGTCAAAATAAGTCATTAAAGTTCTAAAATTCCCTGAACTGTAGTCATAGATCAATTTATTAAAATTTGTAGGAACATTTCCAATCTCTCCAAGGAAGTATGCTATCGCTTTCTCAGTTTCTTTGAACGAAAGTAAAGGAACCTCAATTTTCTCTATATCTGGATCATATTCGATCAATTTATAACTCTGTTCTATACTCGGTGACATTCGATCTGTAGTTAAAGAAATAATGATTAAAAGGCATCCTTCTTTATTAAAACCGATTAATCTATTTATAAATCTTACTGATTCCTGATCGTATCTTTCAAAGTTGTCAAAGATCAAAGTTAATCTGTTCTTTTTCTTATCAGAACATTTGCGCAAAAAATTGATTATATCGTCAAATATATAAAAATAATCCTGTTCTTTTTCTGATATCGTAATAAGTTCTTCGTTCAACCTTTGATACTCATCTTCAATATCGGCAATATCTTTAAAATTATTATACGCTTTCCTAAGCAGAAGCTTGCCTATTAAAAAATCTTCACTTGTATTATCTTCAAGATACATGCGGATAATTTTTTCAAGTGAAAGTGTGATATTGTAGAATACCTGGTCTAATATTGTGGTTTTCCCAGAACCTGAAACCCCGTATAAAAAAACTGTTTTGCCACCTTCTTTTTGGTTTGTTATCTTATGGATCCTTAAAATGTTTTTGTAAATATCATCTCTAAGAATAAATTTTGTATTATTCAAAAATGATGTTGTGTGAAAAGTATTAGGCATTGTGTAACTTGTCCCGAATGTACTGTTCAGAACACTTATAGCTTCGATGGCAGATGATATTCTTGTTCCTGGGTCCTTTTGTATCAGATGTGATAGAAAATACTTGATTTTCGGATCATTAAATTGGCTTAACTTGTCCGCTGTGATTTCATACTGGTCATTTATTGCTTCTAAAATGTTCTTTCCTGTTAAGATGCTCGAATCCGCAACATGCTGACCATCATTAACGTTGATCAATGCTACTCCCAGTGAAAAAAGGTCGATTTTAGGAGAAATTTTTGTCTGATCTAGGAAGAACTCGGGTGCAATGTAGGATAGTGTTCCTTTAATCTTAACGGTTTCTGTACTAAATTTTTTTATTTCAGAAAGACCAAAATCCAGTAGTTTGACTAATGGCCCGTCATTGGTATCTATAATAAAAATATTTTCCGGTTTTATGTCAAAATGAATAACATCGTTAGAATGCAGATAGTTTAATCCGTCCAAAATTTGATAGACTAAAAATGGAAAGTTTTTCTTTCCCGGATTTTTTTTCACATGTTCATTCAGGTCAACGCCATGCAAATAGTCCATTGTGTAATAATAACTGTCTAAATTTTTATCATATCCAAAATCATATACATCTATAATGTTTTTATGATGAAGAGACTTGGTTATTGAAAACTCTGATTTTAGAGAATCCAGTATTTCATCTAGATGCCCTTTCTCTGAAGAATCAACTTTGATAAGCTTAAGTGCCAATTCTATCTTTGATGTGATCGTTTTAACATGTACAATTACTCCCTGAGACCCACTTCCCAGCACTTTTTCAACTTTGTACATTGAATCTACAATAGTTCCTACTTCTACCAATTTTTACTCCGATATTTCTATGTCATTCGTTATACTTATATGATAAGTAATTGTTTTACTTTATCCAAATTATTAATAATAATTTATACGTAACTTTACTGACATATCATTTTGACTTTCGGTTTATTTTGCATTACCTTGCCATTCTATTTATTAACCTCTGAAGTCATTAGATCTAAGGCTTGCTATGATAAAATGACCACTGGGCCGGATGTGAAAACTACCGACCTCCCGGAATTGGAAAGGAGAATCATGAAGGACAATTACAACAGAAACATAACCTATCTAAGGATCTCAGTTACAGACAGATGTAATCTGAGATGTACTTATTGTATGCCTGAAGATGGTATAGATCTAATCAGCCATAAAGACCTGTTAACCTTTGAAGAGATCGTTGATTTTACGAAAATGGCTGTTTCAATGGGAATAAATAAAGTGAGATTAACCGGTGGTGAACCATTGGTTAGAAAAGGTATTGTCGATCTTGTGAGAATGCTATGGAACATTGAAGGTATTAAAGACCTTACTTTAACTACTAATGCAATACTATTGAAAGAATATGCACAGCCACTAAAAGATGCTGGTCTTCAAAGATTGAATATAAGCCTTGATACAATGGATCGAGACCAATTTGCACAAGTTGCCCGTAGAGATAAATTTGATGATGTAATTGAAGGTATTGAAGAAGCTGCAAAAGTGGGATTCAAAAAGATCAAACTCAATTGTGTTATCAAAGAGAATAAAGACGAATCTGATGCTGTAGCTGTTGCAAACTATGCAAAGGAAAAAGGTTTGGATGTTAGATTTATTAGAACCATGAATTTGGAAAAAGGTGAGTTCTGGATCGTTGATGGTGGAGATGGAGGCAATTGCTCTATTTGTAACCGTATCAGACTTTCCAGTAGCGGAGATGTTCTTCCATGTCTTTTCAGTGATCTTGGATACAGTATAAGAGAGCTTGGCAATAAAGAAGCAATTTTGCAAGCACTGGATCACAAACCTAAGAAAGGAACGATAAGTAAAAACAATGAATTTTATACAGTTGGCGGGTAGTAATACCTAAACAAATTATATGGCGGAGGATAAAATGTCAGATAAATTTTCACATGTAGACGAAAATGGAAAAGCTAATATGGTTGATGTCGGAAAAAAACCTGATATGATCCGTACCGCTTGTGCTGAAGGAAAAATATATATCAATTCAACTGCTATGTTGCTCATCAAAGAAAATAAAAATAAAAAAGGTGATGTTCTTACTACGGCACAGATAGCAGGAATTCAGGGTGGCAAAAAAACTTCTGAACTCATTCCTCTATGCCATCCATTGATGATAACTAAACTTGATGTTAATACTGAAATATTTGCAGACTATATAAAAGTTACGAGTTTTGCAAAATGCACAGGAAAAACCGGGATCGAAATGGAAGCTTTGACAGCTGTTCATGTTGCTCTGCTTACAATATACGATATGTGTAAAGCAGTGGATAAAAATATAATCTGTACTGATATTAAACTTATTGAAAAAACAAAGGAAGGCTTATAATGCAAACCGGAAAAACTAAAGCAATTTGTATCTCTGAGAAAAAGGGAACTGAGAAATTTACTATAAAAGAAGCTGTTATTAATGAACTTGGTATCGTTGACGATGCTCATGCAGGTGATTGGCACAGGCAGATAAGTTTACTTTCTTATGAAGAAGTAGATAAATTTAAGAACGATAATCCAAAAGTTAATATTGTCGATGGTGCTTTCGGGGAAAACCTGTTGCTTGAAGGTATTGATCTTTGTAAGAGCAAGATCGGTGATAAAGTTATTATCGGAGATGTTGAACTTGAAGTTACTCAGATAGGTAAAGAATGTCACGGTGATGGTTGTTCTATCTTTCAAGTTGTTGGAAAATGTATCATGCCTAAAGTTGGTATATTTACAAAAGTATTAAAGTCCGGTAGTATTAAAACTGGAGATGAGGTAAACTATTTTGGATAAGTTAACTTTACGTATAATAACTTTGAGTGACAGCGTTTCAAAAGGTATCTATGAAGACAGAAGCGGTCCTAAGATAAAAGAAAGACTTCTTGAACATTTTTCAGATATAAATACTGATATTTCTATTGCCGTTATACCTGATGAAAAGGATCAACTTGAAATTCTGCTTAAAAAATATACTGATGAAAACGTTGATGTGATATTTACAACAGGTGGAACAGGTATCGGACCTCGTGATATAACACCCGAAGTAGTAACTGAATTTTCGGATAAACTTGTTCCCGGTATAATGGATCATATCAGAATGAAGTACGGGCAGACCATCCCTAATGCACTTCTAAGTAGATCAGTTGCTGCTGTAAAAGATAAAACTTTGATATATACTCTTCCTGGAAGTGTAAAAGCCGTAACAGAATATATGGATGAGATACTAAAAACGATCGATCATTTATTTAAAATGCTAAATGGTGAAGGGCATTAAAATAATTGACAATGTACAATTGATAATTGATAATTAAAACATTTTTTACCACGAAATGCACGAAAACACACGAACGTAGGGGACGATTTCTTATCGTCCCCTTTTTTTAGGACATTATCAATTATAGTCAACTAATGTTGCGTCTTTTCTTTATAATTGGTGGATTCTCTTTTTGGTATACAGCTTTCAAACTATCTAAATCAACAGCTTTAGCGTTTTGAGGAAAACAAAACATTGCTGCCAAAATAATAATAGAAACACTGATATTTTTAAATAATGATTTCATTGTTAATTCCAGAAATAATGTTTTATGTAATAAACAAATTACAGAATCAAATCACATAACACAATAAAAAAACGTGTTAAATAACCGTCCTGCTTTAAATACCGCTCGTTTACCACCTCGTCAGCTGTTGGCTGACACCCCTCCACAGGAGGGGAATTGTAGGCGCACATAGAAAATTCCCCTCCTATGGAGGGGTGGGCGACAAAGTCGCTCGGGGTGGTATTTTGTTTGGGGTCAAAATCAAAAGAGGGGACGATAAGAAATCGTCCCCTACGGTTTTTGTGTATTCTGTATTTCGTGGTAAATATTATTATTTTTTCTTCTTTGTATCCTTCTTACTGCTCTTTAAAAATTCTTCTGTAGCAGCAAATAGATCCGGCTGGATCGTATCGACCTTATCTTTCTTACCCTTTTTTGCAGTAGTCTTCTTAGGCTTAGCTTCCTTTGGTTTTTCTTCTATAGCTTCATGTTTAACATCAACCTCTGGTTTAGCTTCGACTAAAGGCTCTTCGACAATGACTGCTTCTTCAACAATTGATTCATCTGACCCATTGTTATCATCAACATCTTCAACACCATCTTTTGGATAAACATCACTCTTTCGAGCTTTGATCTTGATGATATTCTTGTTTGTCAGCCTATTACCTGAAGCACCGGTACCTCTAACATGATAATCTTCCTGCTCAACTTCAACAACTGTGGTTCTCATTCTTGGAGTAACTTCAAGATCACAGTCAAAATGCAAATTGTGACGGGTTGTGAAATATTCTAACTTACATTTATTAGGGTAAAAACGATATTCTTTATCTAAAATATATTTTATTTCATCGAATCTTTTAATATAACAGTGATTTGTATCCTTTTTTCTGTAAACGACAGTAAACGTAACGTCATCAGTGGCACTTACTTTTTCAAAATATGCCAGACCATTCCCGATAAATTCTTTCTTCGGTACTCTAACTACCTTGTACGTTCCGTTCTTATACATCAAAAGTACATGACTAAATTCACTGACCATGATATACTCTTCCGATTTTACACCTGTACCTAGATATCCATTAGCTCTGCCATAATACAGTCTAATATTCTCAATAGCAGCATCTTTTGCCTTTATTGTTTCAAGTTGATCGATCTTTGATCTTCTCTTGTAACTTCTTCCGTATTTTTTGATCAAAACTTTAATATAATCAATAGTGAAATCAACTATTCTGCCAAGATTATGCTTTGTCTCATCTATTTCTAACTGGATCTGATCTAATTCTTCCTGGTTCTTGTTTATATCAAATCTTGAGATCCTCTTTATTTGCAGTTGAAGTAATTTTTCTATATCTTCATAGCTAACTTCTCTGATAAACTTCTTTTCGAAAGGGATGAAAGCATCTTTGATAGTATTTAAGATCATATTGTAATCTGTTAACTCTTCAATCTTCTTGTATATCCTGTTCTCAATAAATATCTGAGCCAATGTCTTTGCATGAAACTTTTCAAGCAGAGAATCAAGCTTAATTTTCAACTCAAGCTCTAAATTTTTCACAAGTACATCAGTTGTAAATTCAACGATCTCTGTTACTGTATGAATTTCAGGAACTTTGTTATGAATACTCAATAAAGATGGTGAAATTGGTTTTTCACAATCAGTAAAAGCATAAAGAGCTCCGATTGCATCATCAGTCGTATATCCTCTTGCAAGGTTTATCTCTATTTCCACTTTATCAGTTGTATAATCGTTGATCGATGAAATTCTAATTTTACCGTTCTTAGACTGCTTTTCTACTGATGCTATTATCGATTCCGTGGTTGTGCCGAAAGGAAGTTCTCTGATAATAAGCTTTTTATCTGAAACCTGCTCAATGACCGCTCTGACCTTGATCTTTCCATTACCATCATTGTATTCACTTACATCAATTATTCCACCCTGTGGAAAATCAGGAAATAACTGAAACTCTTTCCCCTGCAGATAACTTACCTGTGCTTTTAATACTTCATTAAAGTTATGAGGCATTATTTTTGTCGACATACCAACTGCAATACCCTCAACACCCATCAGCAGAAGTACAGGTATTTTCGCCGGAAAAACCACAGGTTCAAGGTTTCTTCTATCGTAAGAATCTATAAATCCAGTAATATCTTTGTTGAATAGGACTTCTTTGGCCAAAGGAGTTAATCTAGCTTCGATATACCTTGCGGCAGCGGCATTATCACCGGTGAAAATATTTCCAAAATTTCCCTGTTTCTCGACAAACATTTCCTTGTTTGCTATACCTACGAGGGCGTCAGAGATCGCTTTATCACCATGAGGATGGAACTGCATAGTATGACCAACGATATTGGCTACTTTATTAAATCTACCATCATCCATTCTGAACATAGAATATAAAACTCTTCTCTGCACAGGTTTGAAACCATCCATTATATCAGGAATTGCCCTCTCTTTCACAACATAGTTGGCAAATTCTAAAAAATTTTCATTTATAAGTGATTTTAAGTTGCCCATTTATTACAAACCTATTGTTTCGATAATATATATTTCCTACAGACCTATTAATTCGTTTATCTTATCTCTGAGTTTTTTTGCTTCTTCAGCTGCTCTTTCTGCAAAATCAGACCCACTAGAGGCATAAATTATACCTCTGGAAGAATTTACAAGAGCTAAAACTCTTTCTTGGTCAAAACCGTATTTCACAGTATTTTCAAGATCTCCACCCTGAGCACCAATACCTGGAATCAAATATGGCATATCAGGTGTCATTTTTCTAATATTCTCGAACATCTGAGGGTGAGTTGCACCTACTACGATCCCGCAGTTCTTTTTCACATTCCACTTGTTGATAGTTTCTACCACATGCTCATAAAGATACTTTCCATTCTCCATTTTCATCATCTGAAAATCGTTTGATCCTTTGTTTGATGTCAGAGCTAGAATGAATACACCCTTATCTTCTCTGTCAAGGAATGGACCTATTGAATCTTCACCCATATAAGGGCTGACAGTCACAGCATCACAGCCGAACTGATCAAAAAATGCTGTTGCATATTTCTTTGATGTATTTCCGATGTCACCTCTTTTAGCATCAGCGATCACGAAAACATCATCATCAATGTAAGAAAGTGTTTTTTCAAAGTCACTTATTCCGGAAGTTCCGAACTGTTCGTAAAATGCTAAATTTGGCTTATATGATGCAACATATTCCTGAGTTGCTGCTATGATCTCTTTGTTGAATTTTGCTACTGGATCTTTCTCATTTTTCAGAATATCCGGAAACTTTGAAATGTCAACATCAAGCCCAACACAAAGTGCTGATCTTCTTGATTTTATCGTAGATACTATCTTATCGGTAAAATTCATTTTATCTCTCTATTTGCTATTAAATAATTCCGAAAATAATATATCTATTTTTCAGAAAAATATCTAATAATATTTTATAAAATTTTGATATTTTTTGGGATGTTTTTTTATTTGTGTAGGGAACGGTTTAAAACCGTTCCCTACAGACCAAAATAAAACGTTTAATCATTTTTCAAATATTTATCTAGCCAGGTGCATATTTCATATAATACATGCAAATTAGACTCTCTTGCCTGATATCCATGCCCCTCGTACGGCAACATTACCAATTTCACAGTCCCACCATTTCCCTGAACAGCAGAGAACATTCTCTCACTCTGCAATGGATATGTTCCTGAGTTACTATCCTCTGCACCGTGGATTAAAAGAAGCGGTGTTTTGATCTTTTCAGCATTCATAAATGGAGATGCTTTCTGATAGAATTCTTTCGCCTGCCAATATGGTCTTTCTTCGCTCTGAAAACCGAAAGGGGTGAGAGTTCTATTGTATGCTCCACTTTTTGCGATACCCGCTTTAAAATAGTCAGTGTATGCTAATAAATTAGCTGTCATAAATGCTCCGTAACTATGACCACCTACCGCAACTCTCTCTCTGTCGATCAAACCTCTACTGTCAAGATAATCTATAGCTGCTTTAGCATTCATACCTATCTGCTTTATGAAGGTATCATTTCTAGTTTCAGGATCACCGATCACTGGCATTGCTGCATTGTCGAGGACAATATAACCATGCAAAGCTAAATATATTATTGAAGCACCCCAAAACCTTGTAAATGTATTTTCTGAACCTGAAACCTGTGATGCTGTTGAAGGATCAGTATATTCTCTTGGATATGCGTTTATATAAAGAGGATATTTTTTCTTTGGGTCATAATCATTTGGAAGATATAACTTTCCACTAAGAAGCAATGAATCTTCTCTGTAATATGTTACTAATTCAGTCTTTATATCTCTGACCTGAGGTGCATGATCGTAATTCTTTGTTATCTGTTTTCTTTCATTTGTTTCTCTGTCCAAAGCAAAATAATTTCTTGATTTAGTATTCGATTCAGATTTTATACAAAGTTTGTTTATATCATTATTTATAAAACCTACGAAATTCTCATAGACCATATCCTGACATTTGAATAATTGTTCTTTTTTCTCTGTTACTAACGAAAATTTATTAAGAAATGGAAAATTACCTTCCGGTGAATACCCCTGTCCACTTAGGAATACATTATCGTTTGTAAGTTTAATAACTTCCATACCATTAGGAAGTTTAGTCGTTACAAATTCACCTGGATCCTCATATTTTTCATTCTCTGATCTATCAAAGAGAACTTTATCTTCAAATTCATTATTATATGAAGCGTAATAAGTTTTCATCCATTCATTCTCTCTGTCGTAGTCAAGATAAATGAAAGTCCCTTTCTTCTCAGTAAAACCTGAAAC
>JAQICF010000241.1 GCA_027858795.1 Candidatus Delongbacteria bacterium
GTTTTGTTTTCTTCATCATTTAAAAAAGCAGTATATTCGTCTATCAATTTTAATTCATTACTTTTTAAATCTTGTTCACAAAAAGGGCAAATATCCTTTTTATTGAGTAACTTTAAACCTTGCTCAATGAAAGATTTTTTCTGCAATATCTTCTCTTTGAATTCGTCCGCCACTTTGCTTAAGTTAAATTGTACTTGTAGTTCTTCTCTTATGCTAATGAATAACTCAGTATCTAATTCAATTCTTGGTATTTCATTGATAATAGCTAAATTTTCAGGAACAGATTTTATTTTATCATAATCAATTATATATTCTTTAAAAGACTTATCGATTCCCTTGAAAGTTATAATACTCGAGTCAGAGATCTTGTTATAATTTAAATATTCTTTAAATTCATTTAATCTTTTTATATTCTGGATATTTCCTATTTTTTGTTCAATAGCTGCACTTAAGGTAGTTTTTGTTTCTATTTCTAATTTACTTTTTTCTTCTGTTTTTTCCTCTAACAATCCTTTTTCTTCTGAAATATCGATATTACCTTTGCCAATAATATAATCAGTTATATTTCCATCTTTATCATAATTAACTTTGCTATTTTCATCAATATATAATTGATTAAAAACATGATAAATATATTTTGTTGGTGGAATATTTGGCATACTCCCTTTATTTATCTCTATTTTAAAATCTTCCATAATCTTTTGATTCTCAGAAATCTTAAACGAGAATTCTGAACTTGATTTACCAAAACTAATAAATTTATCTGTGAGTAATTTATTATCATTAAGTATATCACCTTTTTTATTTTCGGTTAAACGGAACATATTACTTATAAAAGTTTTGCCTTCTCCATTATTCGCATAAATAGCAAATTTCAAAGAACTTGACATAATTTCTTTATCTAAATTTACTATCGGTGCTAAGTTCTTACACTTTATTGTAGTTTTAATATCTTTAGACATATCCTACTCCACTCCCACCATATCAATATCTTTCATAATCCTATCTGTTTCAGTCAGTGCAACTATGATCTTCTGATAATGCTTAATATCTTCAAAAGTCAGCTCTCTACCTTTTCGATCCTTCAGCCATTTCTGAGCAGGCTGATACCCACCAATATAGAATTCCCAAGCTATTTTCGGAACATTATCAAAATATTGTGTATCATTGATATAAACTTTCTTATCAACGAATTTGATCTTTTCAACAATATTATCTCCACCTTTAGGATAACTTGTAATAAAATCATTAATTTTTTGTGATTCCAATAAATGAATTTGCCTAATCTCTCCACCTAACTTAACCAATTTCCAGAAAGTATCTTTGTCCTTTGGATATGGAACTCTAGGAAAATCTATTTTAAGAAACTCTTTATATTTATCTCTGTAAGTCGGTGAATGTAAAACTGCATAGATATAATCCAGAATATCCATCGGTGCAAAAGTATTTTCGGTTTCTTCTTTTTCGTTTGTAAACGAAAAACCAATTTTCTTAGCTATTTTATCTACAATTTCAAAATCAAGGTTCGGAGTTCTGCCTTGTGATTGATATTCTTTACCTGGATAGAGATAAAGAGGGGCAAAGTAAGCGGCACCTTTATTACTTATAAACACTCTATCAATAGTTCTGTTTCTTGTTACAAAAGCATAACTATAGGGAACTTCATAAGCATACTGCTTCATAAAGCAAAAAGTAATATTTTCAAAATCTAAGTGCTTTGCTACCATTTTTCTAGGTCGTTGCACTATTTTAGGATCGTTATAAAATTCTCTCTTATCAAAAGGTCTATATGTTACAGTCGTTAAATAAGTTTTGTCAAATTCATAATCATTAGATTTTACTTGCTCAACCAAATCCTCTTGATTAAATCCTAATACAATAGAATCTGCATGAGTTTGAATCCCCATACTTTTACTACTAAACAGATCATTGAAACTAAATCCTTTAGAAAAATGAGATAATGTATCATAATCAAAAGGTTTAAATAAATATGAAGGCTTTTGAGGTTTTATTTCTTCCCATTTGGTCATCTGAATGTTTTTTTCTCTTAAACAATTATATTTTTCCACTCGCTTCCCGAATAAATCGTTATGAAAAACTTTACCAAGTTCGTTGGTTTTTTTCTTACCTGTTTTTACAAATAAATTTATAGAAACACCTTGTTGAATATCAAATACATTTTCATCTTTTGAACCATCTGGACATATTTCTTTCTTTTTACTATTACCGTGTAAATCAATAGTATAAATTTTATCATAAGTTTTAAGCAGATGCCATCTCATCCCTCTAAAAGTAGGATTATCAATAAATCCATGAGGATTAATAAAAGCTAATACTCCACTCCCATTTTTTTCAATGAAATGTTGTCCATATCTTAAAAATTTCACATAATCATCATTGATAAATTTAGGATTTCTTTCTTTTAGCTTTTCAACTCCACCTGGTTCTTTCTTATAATCTTCCATCAAGTCCATTATCCACTTACCTTTATTGGAACTTTCACCAGAATAAGGCGGATTTCCAATAATACACATAACAGGAGTATCGCGTTTTATATGATTCGCTTCATTTGCCTCAGTACTCAACCAATTCGAAAACAATGTCCCTGTATCCTGATGATGCTCCTCAAGTGAATTAGTCAAATATACATTCAACCTCTGATCTCTAGTTGGCTTATAACCAGTCTCAGTCAACAGCATATCAAGTTTAAGATGAGCCATAGAATAAGAAGCCATCAGCAACTCAAAACCATTTAAACGAGGAATAAGGTCGTTCTCAACATAACTCGACCAAACACCCTGCATTGATTTAAAATTCTTATTGTAAATATGCTTAATAACCTCAGCAAGGAAAGTTCCTGTACCTGTTGCCGGATCGAGTATTTGAACTTTATGAACTTCTTTAGTAATAGTTCCCTTTCCACCCGGATTTGGAACTTTGATCTTAGTCTTAGAAGTATCTGCAAGTCCTTCAGTTAGCCCGAACTCGGATTTAAGAATATCATCGACTGCTCTGACAATAAAATTAACGACAGGTTCAGGAGTGTACCAAACACCTCTCGATTTTCTCAATTTAGGATCATATTCAGCAAGGAAAGTTTCGTAGAAATGAATTATTGGGTCGCTGGTTTGCGTAGTTTTACCGAAGTTATGCAATAAAGCATCAACATTAGTTGCTCTGAAAACATCTGCAAGGTTATCAACCGTTGTCTTGATACGATCATCAATATCAGGACCAGCAACATAACCGAACAGCTTACGAAGAAATGGATTTGACTTCGGTATAAGTTCAGCTGCTTCCTGACGACTGAAATCATCTAAAGTTTTATCATGCAAACGAGCTGCGAACATTCCGTAAGCTAAAGTTTGAGCATAAATATCTGCAAATTCTTTTGGTTGTAGATCATGAATCAGAATATCTTTAAAAGTTTTATATTGATCATTTAATGATGTATTCTCTGGAGATTTCTCATCAGTTGTAACTGCATTTTCAAGCACATTCTGCAATAAACGAGCTTTTGCAGCCATCATTTCGGCAAGTCGCTTTGATGATTTAATAGTCTGACCAATAAAGATGCAGAAATTACGAATACGATTTTCAAATTTAGTGAAATTATAAGTTATAGGCTTGATCGCATTTTCGTGTATCTCACCAATTCTTATCTCATCTACAAGTTCTCCATTCTGAAAGAACTGAAAATATGTATAGTCAGTGATAATAAGATTATCCAAAGCTTTCTTATAACGAGTGAATTGTTCCTTATAAGTTTTACTGTTCAAGTCTTTACCAATATCTTTTGCTTCAATATAACCAATAGGAATTTTCTTACTCGTAATAACATAGTCAGGATTACCACAATCAGTGACATTAGAAGGCTCATTTGTTACTTCCACATCAGGTGCTAAATGTCTGACCAAACTCTCAAGATCACTACGATAAGCATGTTCTCTTGAAATACCCGATTTATATCGTTTATCAATTGATGTTAAATATTCTTGAATAGTCATGGGTTGTCCTATGTTAGAAAATATTTCTTGTTTTTCGAAAATTAACAATATACATTAATACTAATCCGTTATTGCGGAGGTGGATGGTTTTACCATCGGACCCTTTCAAGGGTCTTTTTTATTTATAGAAGTGTTTTTCATAGTTTGAACCTTTTTGCCAAATCATATTTTTTACTAATTCAATTTAATGAATATTTATATTGTAAGTCAAAAGGTATTTTGAAATAAAAATAATTTTTTATTTTAGTGCCTAATATTTCATAAAATATTTGTAATTGCACAATATAATCATTACGAATTACGTTGACAAGAAATAGCAGATTGCGATATATCCCGAATTAACTACGACTTACACAATTATTGAGAAGTTTATAACCTAGCAGAGAAATTATATCTGTGCTTATTTACTTATTATTATCAATTTATTGTGGGCTAGAACCTTTATTTTTGGAAAAATATTACTCGTCTAATCTTAGTAACCTTCCAGACTGCTAAGGATCTTTCCAAATTATTCTCTCCGTCAAATCGGCAATTCAACTAGACGGAGAAACCTGCTTCACTGCTATAAAATACCGATTACTAAGAGGTGAAAATTTGAATTGCCTTGAATTTTGGTTACTTTGTTTCAAGACAAAGTAACGTAAAGGCAAGATCCTGAAATAAATTCAGGATGACAATAATAAAAAAGGGAACGGTAATAAACCGTTCCCTACATTCCCTGTCGGGAGTATGGCAATACGCCCCTACTTTTCAAACTCTGCCTTGCTCTTCCAATCATCAGACCCATTATAATAATCTTTCAGAAATTGAATCGTATCTTCTTTACTTAACATATCCTTTGACGAGAAATCCTTTCCACCCTCACTACCGTTAAAAGTATAACCGTCTGCAGAATAAGCAACCTGGATCCAGTCATCTTTAGAAGATAATCCAACAAAGAAATTATCATCATTCAATGTATTGAAACATTCTATCATCTTTTCTTCTGACACTTTTTTAAAACTGTCTCCGCTGTACATTTCAAGATCAAATATTCCATTACCTTTTTTCTTTATAGGTTCTTTTTTTTCTGCAACTACTTTTTTCTCGGCATCAGCGACCGTTTTATGCAATTTTATAAAATTTTCCTTCTTTTCTGTACTCAATCCGCTTCCAATAAATACCCATTTCTCATTATCCATTGTTGATAACAATACTACGTTTATTTCCTCCGCATCGGATTCATCTGCGTAATGAACCATCGCCATAGTAACTTTTGTACCCATCATATTTTCAACTCCATAACGGACTTCCTTGATGTTGCCATCCCAGGATTGAACTACCTCCATGTCCTCCTGTATGCTTTTATCTCCAAAATAACTCTCGGAGATCGCATTTACCATCATACCGGATGCATTCTTTTTCAAAAGTGCAACATCCTTTGTTTTGTATGCCTTCAATACTTCTTTGGCGATGTCTTCTGCTTTTGGAAGTGCTCCAAATAAATTTGCTGAGATCATTAGAAACATGATCATGGTAATAATAATATTTCTTTTCATTTCTCTCTCCTTATTTTTACTTCTATAGTAAAGTTGTAAATCTTAAATCTTTGTATATTTGCAAACTGATCACTGACCACTAATCACTGACCACTAATTTATTAAACCAACTATCCTTATCCTTCCTATACTCACTAGGAGTTGCGATCTTATAATCATAAAAAACAGTGATCTGACCATCATAAATAGTGATCACAGTCGCAAAATAGGATAATTTACTTTTATTCCTACCTGTAATAAGCTCTATCGACCTTTTCTTATCCGGAAATAATAATGCTTCCGCAAAGAATGATTTAATTTTCTCTGAGCAGATCCTTACATCATCAGTTATCTCAATAAATTCTTCCTCAGACAGCTTCTTCACATTATCATCCTTGATAATAAAATCAGTCTTTGAAAATTTGATCGTATTTATGTTTTGTTGTTCTGATATTATATCTTTAACAAAAGTTTTCAATGGAATATTTTCAATTTTCTTAGAAACATAATTATTTTCGGCATCTCTTTTATAGATATCAGCTGATAAGGAAATTTCATCTTTCATTATATCATACTCAAAATCTGATCCTGTCCCACAAGTAAATTCCTTGACTTGAGAAAATTTTGTGATCTCACTATCTTTTGAAATATCCGCAATAACTAAAGTATCAGCTCTAAATCGAACTATATCCGTAACTACTTCATTACTTATAGTTGTATCCACATTAACAACATTTTTCGATTCAACAACTTGATTGTCAGCTGTAACAATAGAATGTTCCTTCAAAGAATAGAACCAGTGTTTTTTATCTCTGTAAGAATTTTTACCTACAAACACCCTGTAATCCGGGTATAATGTAAACTGCTTATCAAAAACTGTCAGTTTTGTTGAAAAATAAGCATCCCCATCAACACTTTTACCCCAGATCCACTCTATAGAACTTTTTCTTTCTGAATTCAAAACAGTGGTCTCAAGTATCCTCCTCAGCATATCGAGGTCTTTGTACTCAGGATATTTATCTAACTCTTTGTAAGTATTATCCGCAAGATTAACCTTCCCCGATCCATTTTGAAAATGAAGTTTATTTATACGGATTATCTTAGATCTGTCTATTATATCCTTCAGCAGGTCGATCAATTCATCTATTGTCAGGTGCTTTTTCTCATTAAATTGAAATCTAATTCCTTTTAGAGAATAAAAATCAACAGGGAATGGTTCAAACAGCTGCTTACCTTCATCAAGTTTTTCGAGAAGATCTTCTAAACCATCTTTGGCGATCTCGGATGACATTGAACTGATAAGGTCTTTTAATTTTAATGAATCTTGCTTTAACTCATAAAGTCTTTCATCTTTCGTTTTAGAAAAAACCATAAAAGACATTATAAGTAATGAAATAATCGAATATTTTTTTACCTTCCTGAAATTCATTTGTGAAAAATAATGTATTTTGGCTATAAATGTAAGTGTTAATTAAAAATAATTTAAGTATCTGATCTTTCTTTGAACTTTATCATTTTGGAAAAGGTATAAGAAATGTAAGAATTATTGACAACACATTCATTACTCCTCCTCCAATTTAAACTCCCTTGAAAAAGGGAGTTTTTAATTTCAGACATACAAAAAAAAGCAGGCTATTTGCCTGCTTTAAATTTTCTAACAAGAGCCTCCCATCGACTCCTTCATACGTAACGAGAATCCAGATCCGTAATACTTCTGATCTGTATAGTCGAGTTTCGCTCCACCATATCTTCCAAGAAGCTTTTCACTTCTCTCATCAATCACATAATCTATTTCATCTTTATTGATGACAACATCATCTTTTTGCTTTGAGTCTAAGGCTATACCTAACCTTGGGCCACCTCAACCAACACCGTCAATGTAGACTCTTACAAAAAGGTCTTTATTCTCAGGTTTGGCAAGAATTGCCTTAACTTCTTTTGTGGCAGATTCGGTTACTTCTAACATTTGTGCATCCTTTTTATTAAGGTTGTTCAAAATTACGTTTCGAATATAACATTTTTTTTGCCAAAATACAAATGATAAAACGCATATTAATAACTACCATAATTAATACCTACATTCCATTAAAAAGATCTGAAAATGAATCCAACTTAATTACATCTCTTTTCAATTTTATCTTTAGATCATCTACTGATAGGTCGTCTAGGAACAGCCCATTGTAATTCAGGCATGTATCAGGTATAAGTAAAATATCAGACTTTGAATTATTTTCCAGTACTGTATTAATTATATCGTTGCCACAGAGAAGACCTGCAACTGTTATCTCTTTACCTAATAATTTATTTTCAACTTTGAAAAGTTCGACTTGAAGACCTTTGATCTTTGTCAGGGATGGTATAACATACTTTTCAATAACTGGATAAAAAGAATATCCTGTAACGATAGTAATTTTTGTCTTCTTCTTTATTTTCTTAGGGAAATTTTCAGCTGCTTCTTTGAAAGAATCAATAAAACTTCTAACCATTCCGATGCCATCTTCATATTGCTGATAGTCCTCGTAATACTCATCTGCAGGTATATCTATCTCAGCTTTTAAAAAGAATTCATCCGCAGGAAACACAAACCTGGCACCCATTTCTTGAAAATAACTATCCTGATACTTTGATATCAGGGATATTACATTTTTAGCATCATCTTTAGTGATCGATCTTATCTTGGGTAAATTTTCTCTGTGTTTGGTCTTTCCGACGGGAACTACCGCAAGTGAGGCAACTTGTGGATATAATTTCTGTAGAGTTGTGATGGTATCTTCCAACACTTTACAATCATTGATATCAGGACAAAGAACTATTTGAGTATGAATTTCAATATTATGGTCAGTCAGAAATTTCATTTTACCCATCAGGTCATCATCTTTTTTTATTCCCAATAATTTCTTCCTGACGTCAGGTTTTATTGCATGAACAGACACATATAATGGACTTAATTTCATGTCCACAATTCTTTGAAGTTCTTTCTGGGTAGTTTTGGTAAGTGTGAAATAGTTACCATCTAGAAAAGAAAATCTATAATCTTCATCTTTTACGTATAACGACTTTCTAAGACCTTTGGGATTTTGAGTTACGAAGCAAAAAATACAGTCGTTTCCACAGTGTTTTATCTTTATCTCTTCTACTGATATGCCATTGTTACCACTTTCCTGAAAAATAATTTCTTTGGAAGTGATTCCATCTTTGAAAGATATTTTCAATGGTTCATCTACCGAATAATAATCAAAATCCAACCGGTCATTAATCTCATGGCCATTAATTTCTATAATATAAAAAAGAGAAGTTATTCCGGCCTTATAAGCAGGAGATCCCTTCTCTATTTGAGTAATTTTTAACATTGTATCCTAGTCAAAATACTTCGTAAATGGTTCTTTCCATAGTTTCTCAAGTTCACTTATTTCGAGATCTATTATCGTCCCTTTGTGATCATTCACAACAGCTTTCTGAACACTGGTCGTTGTTCCTATCTGTACCGCAAGTTCAGATTCAATAAGCCTATCAGCTGCATCAAGATCTTTCATCTCAAGAATAAAAGCAGCAGGAACTTCAGCAAATAATGTCTTAACTTTATCAGCTACATGTATCGTAAAACCTTTTTTACCTGCAATTGCCATCTCTATCAAAGTAATAATTGATCCACCTTCACTAACATCGGCTGCAGATATTATATCTCCGTTCTGTATAGATTCATATACCTTATAATATATATCCTTGGCGGTTTGCATTTTAACTTCAGGAACTTTTGTCCCAAGTTGACCGAGTCTTTCTGAGAAAATAGATCCACCCAGATGAGCTTGATTATAATCTCCCATTAGCAAAATTGGCGATCCTGAATTTTTTATATCAGGAGAAATAGTTTTTTTCCAGTCGTCATTCACTGATCTCGCTGAAACACATACTACAGGAGGAACTTCAATGAAAATATCTTTTGATTTATAAGTGGAAGAAAGTGAATCTTTACCTGAAATGATCGGTGTATTGAAGAATTTACATGCATCTGTAAGTGCCATTGCAGACCTGTATAGATCTGAGAGATTTGTCTCTGTCGGCTTTGGCCATATATGGTTTTCTATCATAAATGTTCTGTCCGGATCACCACCCAATGCAATTACGTTGCTCATTGCTTCATAGTAAGCCCATAATGAGCCTGTATAAGTATCTATCTTGTTCAAAACAGGATTTAATCCATGACCCAAGATCAATGCTGCATCAGAATTTGGCAGAGGTTTCATTACCGCTCCACCCGTTGGACCGTCATTCTTTTTTCCACATAAAGGACCTTCGACACAAGTACCCTGAACACCATGATCATATTGTCTGATCACAGGTTCTTTCGATGCAATATTCAAATGAGCGATTATATCTTTAGTCGCTGCTTCATAATCTATTTCTTCTTCGTAGAATTCAGCATCTTTAAGACCTTCTTTTTTGTAAGAAGTTGCAGTGATAGTTTCCATTGGTTGACCGTCATGAAGGAATTCCATGTCAATATCACAAACAAGTTCTCCATCTTCATAAATTGTTAGTCTTTTCGTATCAGTTGCTGTTCCTAGTACGAAATGATCCACATTATATTTCTTACACACTTTGTCAATTTTACTTAAATGTTCTTTTGGAACTGTTGCCACCATTCTTTCCTGTGATTCTGATATCCACTTTTCGAATGATGAAAGTCCGGGATATTTTAATGGAATATTTTCCAAATGAACTTCAGCACCGGTCAATTCTCCCATTTCTCCAACTGCTGATGAATAACCACCTGCACCACAATCTGTTAAAGCTGTAAATATATCCATATCTCTGAGTTCCATCAGACAATCGAAAGTTCTTTTTTCTTCAATAGCGTTACCTATCTGTACAGCTCCACTGTTCAACTGAGATGTTTTTTCCGTCATTTCCGCTGATGAGAAAGTTGCTCCGTGAATACCATCCTGTCCGGTTTTTCCACCGAAAGAAATAAATAGATCACCTTTTTTACACTGACCTTTTTTTGCATATTTCAAAGGAACAATACCATCCGCACCTACAAGAACCGTAGGTTTTGGTCCGAAATCTTTATGAAAGTGAAATGATCCATTATTGGTTGGTATACCCATTCTATTACCATAATCTCTAACACCTTCTATCACTCCAGTAAGGATCCTTCTTGGATGCAAACATCCCGGAAGTACATCTTTGATATCCATGTCAGGATCACCAAGGCAGAAAATATTTATTGAAGAAATATTCTTTGCTCCCTTTCCAGTTCCTGCAATATCTCTGATAACACCACCAGTTCCCGTCATTGCTCCGCCGTATGGATCAAGACCTGAAGGAGAATTGTGAGTTTCAGCTTTAATACAGACGCCATATTCAACTCCGTCAGCTTCCGTAAACCTGAAAACTCCGGAATTATCTTCAAATTTTGAAATAACATCAGGATGATTTATCTCTTTCTCAGCATCTCTTACAAGACCGATAATTGATCTTCTTTCTTCTCCATCAAAGATAACTTTTGCTTTAAAAGTCTTATGACCACAATGCTCTGACCATGTTTGAGCTAAAGTTTCCAATTCAACATCAAAGGCATCTCTATCTAAATTTTTATAATAATCCTGAATTGTTTTCATTTCTTTCAGAGTTAAGAAAAGTTTGTAATCAGATAATTCCATCAATTCTTCATCATTCATTGTTCTTATCGGGATAATCTGTGTTTTCTCTGAATTTATATGCACTAGTAGATCCTTTGGAGGTTCTCTTAGTTCCATCTGGATCTGAGAATTCATTAATAATCTGTTTTTTATAGTCGATAATTCAATATCTGAAAGTTCATCTTTAAAGCAATATGTGAATGAAACTGCTGTTGCCTTAAGGTCATATCCAGAAGCAATTAAATTGTCATGAACAGTCTCAGTTTCAGGATTCATCACACCCGGTTGAAAAGCTATTTCTAATTTTTTAGTATACTCATCATAAAAATCACCATTAACCAAATATTCTTCCGTAATTGGACAAGAAAGAACATTCTTTGCGATATCTACTGCTTCTGATTCTGATAATCCTTGAACATAAAAATTCTTAATAATTTTCAGATGATGAATATCCGTATGTAGAAATTCTTTGATTTGATGCTTTACATGTTTTTCTTTTGGATCGTTAACCATTGAAATTACTGATATTTTTTGAATTTGATCAGGCATGATAACCTCTAAAATTTATACTAAATATTCATTAACTTATTACAAGTGAGAATATAACTATTTGGTAAAATATTAGCAAGTCGATATATTACCAAATGAACATTTAATACATAATCGCCTATCTTTTGAAATAATTGTATGTATATTGTAAAATAAAAGATTAAAAAAGGTTAATATAATGTGTTGACATGGTATAATAAAAGCTTTATCTTTTTTCTTCAAGCACAAAATCCCTTATGTAATAAGGTTTTTTTGCTTTTGGAGAAATAATTGTAAATTTAATCAAGAGAAAAAATGTACAACAAAAAAGTAGTGATCGCCATCGGAGGAAATTCTTTAACTCCTACAGATAAAACTAATTGGATCGAATCTCAATTCAAAAACACTAGAACAAGTATTGATTCTATCATAACTTTGATTGAAAAAGGTTATTCTGTAGTTGTTTCCCATGGTAACGGACCACAAGTTGGTGTAGCGTTAAGACGAGTTGAAGAAACAAGAGAGATCTTACCTGAGATACCTTTGGGTATCCTGGTTGCTGAAACTGAAGGCAGTATGGGTTATATGATCGAACAGAGTTTGCAAAACAAACTTTTTGACAAAGGAATTAGAACCCCTGTTACAACAATATTGACACAGGTACTGGTCGATAAAGATGATCCTGCTTTGATTGATCCAACTAAATACATTGGAAGTTTCTACACTGAAGAAGAAGCTAAAGAACTTGCAAAAACCAATGGATGGAAAGTAAAAAAAGATGCTGACAGAGGATTTCGAAGAGTTGTTGGATCTCCTAAACCGTTAGCTATAATTAATAAACCTACACTTAGAAGCTTGGTTGACAGCGGTATTATTGTTATTGCTGGTGGTGGTGGTGGAATTCCAGTTTATCTTGATGAAGATAAACATTTCAACGGAGTTGATGCAGTTATTGACAAAGATCGAGCAAGTGCGTTGATCGGAAATGTAATAGATGCTGATGAATTATATATTTTAACTGCTGTTGAAAAAGTTTGTCTGAATTTCGGTACACCTGAGCAAGTTGAAATTGATGAAATGACAGCTGATGAAGCTGATGAATATTTGAACGAAGGTCATTTCCCTTACGGAAGTATGGGACCGAAAATGAAATCTGCAATTGAATTTTTAAAAGGTGGTGGTAAGCGTGTTATTATTACCGCTATTGATAAATTGGTAGAAGCTGTTGAAGGAAAGAATGGAACTAGTATTACAAACTAGAAACTAAACTTGAAAAAAACTCAGGGTAAAATTATGAGTGAAAAGATTAAACTTCCTGACGGGTTCAGAAGCTGGGAAGCTGACGTAAAGATCGGTAAGAAAGAAGACAAAGTGACTATCGGTCACTGGCCAGATGGATGTAAGGGATGCTTGATCTGTGTTGATGTGTGTCCAAAAAAAGTCTGGAAACCAATCGAAGCAAAGAACAAATATAATGGGCAGTTGGTAACTGTAGTTAAAGCGGATGCTTGTATCAAATGCATGCTTTGTGAATTGCATTGTCCTGACTTCTGTATTAAGATCTTTTAATTAAAAAATCACGAGGTAAAACCTTGAAGAAAAATATAAAATTTTACTCCGGAGCAGAATTAGTTGCTAAAGCAGCTATAGATGCAGGATGTAGATTTTTTGGAGGATATCCGATAACTCCTTCATCTGAGATCGCTGAATATATGTCAAAAGAATTACCTAAAGTTGGTGGAACTTTCATTCAAATGGAAGACGAGATCGCTGCAATGGGCTCTATAATAGGTGCTTCTTTAACAGGTGTAAAATCTTTGACCGCTACAAGTGGCCCCGGTTTCTCACTGAAACAAGAAAATCTTGGTTATGCTTATATGGCTGAAGTTCCGTGTGTGATCTGTAATGTTATGCGTGGTGGACCATCAACCGGACTTCCAACAGCATTGGCTCAAGCTGATATTATGCAAGCGAAATGGGGAACTCACGGAGATCACCCCGTTATTGCTTTAACTCCTGCTTATTTGGAAGAAGTTTACGAATTAACGATAAAGGCTTTCAATTACTCAGAAATATATAGAATGCCTGTAATAATTCTATTGGATGAGTTGATTGCACATCTTAGTACTGCAATCGAATTACCTGATAAAGATCTTTTGGTAATAAAGAATAGAAAAGGTCCTACAGTAAAACCTGAAAAATATTTTCCTTATGATACTGCTTACGGAGATATTCCACCAATGGCAAACTTCTTTGAAGGATATAGATATCATGTTACTGGTTTAAGTCATGATAAAACAGGATTCCCAACAACTGACCCTGATCTTGTTCAAGCTGACCAGGAAAGACATATCAGAAAAGTTAATCAAAACAAAGGTAAGATAATTGACTTTGAATATTATAAGATGAGAGATGCTGATATAGTTATCTTTGCTTATGGTTCAACTTCAAGAGCTGCAAGAGTGGCAATTGACAAAGCTAGAAAATTAGGAATAAAAGTCGGCATGATGAGATTAAGAGTTATCTGGCCTCTTCCTGAAGCCGAAATCTTGAAACTTTGTAGTAAAGTAAAAGCTATAATTGTTCCTGAAATGAATCTTGGTCAATTGAGTAATGTAATCGAAAAATTTGCAGCTGATAGAACTAAGATCGTTGGTATCAATCATGTTGGTGGAGTTCCTATCCATCCTGAAACTATACTTGAAGTGATTAAGGAGGTGAAATAATGGCTTTTGATTATGAAAAGTATTTAAGAATGGATAAAATACCTCATCTTTGGTGTCCCGGATGTGGAATTGGTGTTGTTCTAAAAGCAATGCTAAGAGCTATGGATAATGTCAAATGGCAAAGAGATGATACAGCTTTTGTTTCAGGTATCGGTTGTACAAGTAGAGCTCCGGGTTATATAGATTGTAATACATTGCACACGACTCATGGTAGAGGTCTAACTTTTGCTACAGGCATTAAGATGGCTCAACCAGATAAGAATCTTGTAATTTTCTCAGGCGATGGAGATGCAACCGCTATCGGTGGAAACCATTTCATTCA
>JAQICF010000248.1 GCA_027858795.1 Candidatus Delongbacteria bacterium
AAACCATTCTTTATCGCATTACAAGAAGAGACAAAAAAATTGGAATTATTAAAATAGTGTGATTAAACTTATTTTGTAAGTAAAGGGCGATATGTATTTATCGCCCTTTTTTATTGAATTTAAATCATTTGTTTATTAACTTGAATCGTTATCTTTTACATAACTTAAAATTTTGAGGCAAATTATGATAGTTGTAACTGGAGGAGCAGGATTTATTGGTTCTGCAATAGTATGGGCTCTAAATCAAAAAGGTATTGATAATATTATTATCGTAGACAGCCTAAAGAAAACGGACAAATGGAAAAACCTGAGAAGTTTAAGATACGCTGATTATATCGAAAAAGAAGATTTTTTATATTTTTTAGACAATAGCCTTTTACCAAGCAATATTTCCAAAGTGATCCATATGGGAGCATGTTCTTCTACATGGGAAGATGACGCCAGCTATCTTGCACAAAACAATTTTTCTTTCACTAAAATACTTGCTGAATATTGTATTGAAAATTCAATCCGGTTTATTTATGCTTCAAGTGCCGCAACATATGGAATGGGAGAGAAAGGCTTTGATGATGATATCAATAAACTTGAAGATCTAAGACCTCTGAATATGTATGGCTATTCAAAACAAATGTTCGACATGTATGCACAGAAGAAAAATTACTTCGATAAAATTGCAGGATTAAAATTCTTTAATGTATTCGGTCCGAATGAATACCACAAAGGAAATATGACCAGTAAAATGTATAAATCCTTTTATGAGATCAATGATACAAAAAAAATCCAATTGTTTAAATCTGATCATCCTGATTGGAAAGACGGAGATTTTGTTAGAGATTTTGTGTATATAAAGGATGTTGTTAATATAGTATTGGAAATACTGGAGAATCCGAATATTAATGGACTTTTTAATTTGGGAACTGCAAAAAGTAGAAGCTGGAATGACCTTGCAAACGCTATGTTCAAAAGTATGGGCATGGAGTCTAATATTGAATATATTGACATGTTCGATCATTTGAAGGGTAAATATCAATACTTCACTGAAGCTAAGATGAAAAGTCTAAATAATGCAGGTATTGATATTGAATTCAGTTCTTTAGAGGATTCTATTGATGATTATGTTAAAAACTATCTTATCCCTAATAAATATCTTGGGGATGAATAAAACTAAGTGTCTCCGCTGATGACATTTGCTCTGGATTTCTTAATAAACTCTAATTTATCAAATTCTTCTTGAGACATTTCACCCTTTTTTCTTTTTTCTTCAGCTTCTATCGAATCTAAGAATTCGTTATCCATAAAATCATCAAATTCATCTATTTGGTCTTTTTCTATTTTCTTATCTTTGTTCTTGTCTTTACACATTTTATGCTCTTAAATATTTTTGAAGAATCTAGATATCTTGTTTCTTAAAGAATTTTTATCATCTACATTTAAAAATCTTCCGTTATACGCAATTCTTACTTTTCCGGTCTCTTCTGATATCACAACTATCACAGCATCACTTTCATCAGAAAGTCCCAACGCTGCTCTGTGTCTAGTACCGAATGATGAATCTATATCTCTCGAAGTAATCGGTAGAATACATCTTGCCGCTGAGATCATATCGTTTATAATTATTACTGCTCCATCATGCAATGGAGATCCTGGATTGAACATTGTAACGATCAGATCAGCACTCACTTCACTTTTGATAGAAACCCCGGTTTCGATTACATATTTTAATCCAACATTTTTTTGAAGAACTATCAATCCCCCAATTCTTTTATCTGATAATGCAAAAGCTGCATTTGTTATCTCATCTGTCATTGTATTTGATTTGATCTTTAGGATTTTTCTAATTATTCTATTTTGACCAATTTGAGTCAGGAGTCTTCTTAATTCAGGTTGAAATAGTATAAAAAATGCTAACCAAAAAATTGTTGTAATTGAAGATAATAACCAAGACATAATACTTAAATTCAAGAAGTCTGCTATAATTCCTATTAAAACAACTGTAAACAGCCCAAGGAACATTGTTGTTGCTCTTGAATCTTTTAACATAGTAAATAATTTATAGAACATTGCAGTAAATAACAGTATATCTGCAAGATCTACAAGTGTGAATGATACAAAACCTATGTTAAATAAATCCATTCTATCCTGCTATAGGTCAATTAGTGGTACTTTTTTACTTTTGCTAATCTTGAAATTCTTATAATATTGAGGTTCGATTTCAAGATCTTTAACTTTTTTATCTCTGTATTGATAAGCTATCTTTCCAATATAGTATGCTTTTGGAAAATATTCATCATAATAATCATTTATTTTTATGATATCTTTTGAGATATTTCCTACAGATATATTTCCTGTTCCTTCTAACTCATCATACCCTTTTACAATTATATCTGAAATTAAAATAATATTTCCGCCTTCTAATTTATAATCAGCTATGAACATATCTTTTTGTTTTCCATCAAGTAATACTCTGACAACATTAACTTGAGAATGTTCTAATCCTGCTAATCCTTCTAATTCTACTAGCCCTGCTAGTCCTACGGCATCGATAGACCTTATCGGTAAAAGTTTTATATTACTTGCCAGAGATATACCTTTCATTGCCGACATTCCAACTCTTAGACCTGTGAATGACCCGGGGCCTGATCCTATTGCCAAAAGTTCAATATCATTTACATCAATTTCATTTGTCTTTAGTATCGTGTCAATATTCTTGAATAACTTCTTATTATGTGAATAAGGGGTCTTATCGTTGATCTCCTGCAATAACTCGTCATCTTGCAATAAAGCTACCGAACAATATTCAGTTGATGTATCTACAGCTAAGATCAACACTTATATATACCTTCTAATT
>JAQICF010000012.1 GCA_027858795.1 Candidatus Delongbacteria bacterium
TATGGCGGTTTTTAGCGGGAGATGAGGGACTTGAACCCCCGACAAATTGATTAACAGTCAACTGCTCTACCAACTGAGCTAAGCTCCCGTACTTAATCAGAGCCAAATATATGTATTAAATCGTAGGTTGTCAAGCAATATTTGCAATCAATATCGAATAATTAAAAAGCTACTATGAGATCCTTTCCTTAAAGCCACCCCATCCTAATTTTTCTCTCAGAAGCATATAAAAATCACTATCATCAAATTTAATGAATTTAGCTGTATTCTTAGCCTTTTTTACAGTAATTTTTTTAAGAGAGTCAATACCTATATTTGTTTGACCATCTCCACTTAATATCATCTTATTATCAGAACTTTCAGCAGTAAGAGTTATAATCGAATTATCCGGAATTACAACTGGTCGCATCGCTAATGCATGGGGAGATAATGGTGTAATTGTAAATGCAGCAACACCAGGTTGAACAATTGGTCCATTCGCGGACATATTATAAGCAGTGGAACCAGTTGGTGTAGAAATAATAACACCATCTGAAGTATAGGTTGTAAAATATTTACCATTTATATCAACAGAAATTTTCAATATTCTCTGAGAAGCACCTTTGTCAATTACGATATCGTTCAAGGCGCAGGTTTGTTCTTTTTCATAAAAGGCATCTAACATAATTCTTTCTTCTATATAATAATTGCCTTCTTCGATCATTCTAATTTTATTTATAACTTCATTTTCTTTAACATCTGCCAAGAAACCTAATTTGCCAAAATTAACTCCCAAAAATGGTTTAGAAGTTTCGCTTGCGTTCCTAGCTGTCTCTAAAAGAGATCCATCACCACCCAAAACAATTATTATATCTGAATAATTGATCAACTCTTTCTTTGTTTTTATAGGAAAATCAAACTGTTTATTGTACTCAGTTTCTTTGTTTATTACAACTTCTAATCCAAAGTCTTTTACTTCTTTAAATATCTTTTTCAGTAACTTTCTATCATGCTTTCTGTGCATGTTGTCAATAATACCGTACTTCATAAAAAACCTTAGAATTTATTAATATTGGTCTATGGATTATCTTAAATATAACTCCATCCTCTATGACTAACAAGCTATTAGTTACAAAATGATTAGTAATAATATCATTAAAGTTTTAGATATTTTGATTGATTTGAGCGTATTTTTTTATTATATTATTACTTCTTCAAAAGTAGGCTGGATTAAACTTGAAAAACAACTTTACAAATCATTTAAAAAAAAATTTACTGACAATCTTAATTTCCTGCTTTTCATTAATCGCTGATCCTGTATACAAGTTACCTGAAACTATTACTTTTGCAGAAAAAAACATTCCTTTAGAAAAATTTGATGTTAAAAATAGAATAGAAAAAGTATTTAACAATCTGGTCCATGATCGAAGAGGGTATATGCAATCACTTATCAATAAGCAAAATATACACTTTCCTATTGCAAATAATATTCTTAAACAATATGGATTAGATAATGATTTTTCTTTTATAATACCGGTCGAATCAGATTTCAACCCTAGAGCCATATCTAAAAGTAAGGCGTCTGGACCATGGCAATTAATGCCAGCTACTGCCAGAATGTATGGATTAAGAGTTGATGGGCAAGTCGATGAAAGAAATTTATTGTACAGATCAACCCAAGCGTCCGCTGAACATTTAGCTCATTTAATGTATCTTTTCGAGAATGATGTATTTCTTACACTAGCAGCATTTAACAATGGTGAAGGAAATGTAAAATCAATGCTTAAATCTCAAAATGCAAAAGACTTCTGGGACTGCATATCAAACTCTGAAACAGATCTTTATGTCCCTAAGATCGTTGCTTATAAAATAATTCTTTCAAACCCAGAGAAATTTGGTTTTAAAACATCAGTATTAAACAACTATCCAGTTTATTACCCATATACGATTTCTCTTGGAGCAAAGGATTTACCTTATAAAGAGATATGTGAAATGTTGAATATTAGCTTTAGAGAATTTTATAATGCAAATCCTCACATAAAAAACAAATCATACAAGATAGAAAGTTCAATTTTAAAATTTACGGCTTTGGAGATTTTCATTCCAGAAGGTTCTGAAAAACATTTGTCAGCTATGCTAAGGGATAATGGTTATTTAACCTCTGATAATATTACGTTATTAGATAGTTCTTTTCAGCAATCTATATTGGAAACATATGTAGTTGAGAATTCAGACAACATTGAAAGTATTGCATTTCGATATGGAATTAGTTGGAAAAAAATAGCTGAATTTAATGATTTAGAAATTATAAAAATGTCATCCGGTGCAGAAACTGCAAAAATTTATCCTGGACAAAAATTAGTGATCAATCGATAAATTATGACTATAGAAAAAGATTATACAAAACTATATGATATTGCAAATAAAGCAAGAGAAAATGCTTCTGCAAAATATTCAAAATTTAAAGTTGGTGCTGCTATAAGAACTAAAAGTGGCAATATTTATTCTGGTAGTAATGTGGAATCTTCATCTTACGGGCTCTCAATATGCGCTGAAAGAGTTGCTTTATTCACGGCTTTAACCAACGGAGAAAAAGAATTTGATTCAATTTTAATTGTCTCTGATTCTTCGGTGCCAACCAGCCCTTGTGGTGCTTGTAGGCAAGTGTTGTTTGATTATGCACCTGACATTAATGTTGTCATGAGCAATTTAAAGAAAGATGAAACTGTAGAAATAATTAAAAATTTATTAATAAATCCATTCTCATTGGATAATTAACTAGAGGAGTTTACTATGTTTGAAGATTTAAAATGGCTTATAGAGTTGCAAAAAGTTGATAGTGCAATTTTTCAAATAACTGGAGAACAAAGAACTATATCTAGTAAGATAGAGAAATTAAATAATGAAGTTGAAGAATTATCTTTAAACAAATTAAAATCTGTAAGAAAACAAAAAGAGTATGTTGAAGATAAGGAATCTTATCAAGAAGACATTTTAGACCATGAAAGAATACTAGGTCAAAAAAAATCTGATCTTGATAATGAAAAGAAAACCAAAAAAGAACATATAAAAAGAGAAGTAAAAAAATTGGAAATAGCTTTAGAAGTTTTTCAGAATAAAGTATCTGAATTAGATGAAGAAAATATTCTTTTAGATGAAGAAATTTTAGAAAAAGATGAAGCAATAGGAAAAATTAAGAAAAAAATAAAAAGTAAAAATACAAAGATCCGAAAAATAACAAAGATCAATCAGGATGAAATCGATAAACTGAATAAAAAGAAAAAAGCAATTGAAGGAAAAATCAGAAAACCTTTTTTAAACCATTACTATAGAATTTTAAAAATTCGAAATGGTGTTGCTATCACATTTGTAACACATGATGGATTGTGCGATGGATGTAAAATACACATTCCTTATCAATTCCAGCAAAAGATCAAATTAGCTGCTGATTATAATATTTGTGAAGGTTGTGGTAGAATCTTGGTTGCTGATAATTTTTTAAATAAATAATTACTATAACTTAATAATCGTGATTTCAATAATAATTAAAATGAAATTTGACATTTGTTGAATTTCATTTTTTATTTAACAGTGTATTAAACATAAGAGATAATAATAATGAATAAATATTTAACTGATCAAACATTAGAAGAATTAACTGCTCTTATTATAGAACTAGGTGAAAAAAAATATCTTGCAAAACAAATATGGGATTGGATCTATAAAAAAAACATACTTGAATTTGATAAAATGTCAGATGTATCAATAAAATATAGAGAATTGCTTAATTCAAAATTTAATCTTGGGTTGTATAAATTAAAGGAACAAAAATCCAGTTCTGATGGAACCGAAAAATTTTTACTTGAACTTAAGGATGGAAACTTTATTGAATCAGTACTTATACCCGAAAAAAATAGACTGACACTTTGTATTTCTAGCCAGATAGGGTGTAAATTCAATTGTTCATTTTGCTCAACGGGAAAAATGGGGTTTATAAGGAATTTAACAACTGCAGAGATCGTTGAGCAAATCTTATTCATACAAAACCTGAAGCAAAATAGAATAACAAATGTAGTATATATGGGTATGGGCGAACCTTTTGACAATTTTGATAATGTAATTAAAAGTGCTCTTATCCTTAATAGTGACAATGGTTTAGCTATCGGTGCTAGAAAAATAACAATTTCAACATTTGGGCATATACCTGGAATTAGAAAATATATAGACCTTGATATCAGATTCAGATTGGCGATTTCACTTCATAACCCATTTAACAATGAAAGAAATGAAATAATGCCTGGGAACAAACAATATGCTCTTGACGATTTATTTATTATTCTGAAAGAATATACTAAAGTATCAAATAGAAAAGTTGTCTTTGAATATATTCTGTTAAAGGATATTAACGATACTCTTGCTCACGCAAAAGAATTGAAGATATTACTTTCAAATTTACCATCTAAACTAAATCTTATTAAGTACCATGATAATCCCTATACTGAATTTAGTTCAACTGATAATCAACAACAGCAAAAATTTTACAACTTCTTCAAGAATGTAAATTTTCCGGTAGTATTTAGAGCTAGTCGAGGTGAGGATATTGATGCAGCATGCGGGCAACTGTTTACTAATAATAAAAATAATTTAAACTAATTTTAATGAAAAAATCATTTATCCTAATATCCTTTATTTTTATAGCTTCGAATGTATTATTTTCTCAAATCCAACCTGATACTTTATATTTTGATTATAATGATTTTTATACACATAAGATATTTTCACTAAATCTAAATTATTCACACGATGATTCACTTTCTCAGTTTAAACTCTCCGGCAATAATAAATTAAATAATTATAGTGACTATTCAAAAAATCATAATGATATAAATGTTCTATTCCTAATTAAAAACAGATATTTTAATGTCGGTGGAGAAGTCGGCTCATATTTTGATACAAATACATCAGGATCAAAGCCTACTTATAACGAATTTTCTTTAATGCCACTAATTCAGATGTCATTATTAAAATCCACCCTAGAAGCTGCTTTAGGTTATACCAGTAAAAATGATGACCTCAA
Organism: Candidatus Delongbacteria bacterium; assembly: GCA_027858795.1. The sequence continues at coordinate 5,057 of JAQICF010000012.1, forward strand.
TCTTTCAAGAGGACTTAAATGGTCATCCAAGCTAAATTCTGCAGTTAATTCAAATAATAATTTCTTTAAATTTAATGCAACAAATACCGGTGATAATTTAGATAAACAAATTAATTATTATTCTAACTTTTCAAGTCAATACTTTGAGAATTTAACTGATAACCTTGGTGACTATTCATTAAATGGCCAGTATGTGGGTTCTCAATATCATTACTACGATTCTCAAAACCTTTCTAACAGAATAAATAAGAAAGAATACTCTTTGAATGGCAGTTTTAAATATAATGTAAACTCGAATTTAAATAACTTGATTAGTACACGATATTTTCAAAGAAATAAAAATATCTTTGTTGCAGATGACGCTTATAGTTATAATGAAAATGTAAATATTAAGCTAATTGATGAACTTCTGTTTCAAAACAATAAGTATCTATCCTTATTAAAACTTGAGTTTGATACAGGAAGCAACAAATTTACTCACAATAATTCTAAAGAATCATTTTCTTTTTATACATTTCAATTGAATTCTAAGAATTCGTTTATTACCAAATATTATAAGTCATCTTTGGTATTGAGTTATTTCAAACACCAATACAAATCATTAACTTTATCAAATTCTGAAGACAGAGATATCTTAAAATTCCATATTGAACCATCTATATCATATAATTTAAACAATATCTTAGAAATATCTCAATCATTCCCTCTTGAATTCTATCATCTTATAAATATTTCTGCAGAGAAAAGTAGCTCAAACTATATTGATCGAATCATAAATTCTTCAACCAACTATCATTTATATAAAAATAAACCTATAAACCTTGCTGGTAAGATATCAATCCAGTCATACTTTAGGTCTTATGATTATGATGAAACTTATTCAAGAAGTTTCATCATAAAAAATTATTCATTTGAAGATACTATAAATTGTGCTCTTTCAGATAAGTATAAATTACAACTTTCAAGTAGATACAAATATGAGGAATTCGGAAGTTTTAATTACGATAAGTTCACTGAAAACCCAATAAACTTTAAAAACCACTATTACTTATCTTTTGGAAATATATACGAACTTTTGGATAAGTTTAATATTAAAACTGAATACTACTTTTATGAAATTGATGCTTATGATTTTGATCAATCAGACTTTAGTAATAATTTTTTAAGAAATGTTTTTATAATACATGGTCCCAAATTATCATCGACTTTTATTTATAAAAACTTTTCGTTGTTTTCTAGTTTCAACCTAGATTTCTACAGAGATAATCAAACTAAATATAACTTTTTTCTCCAATCTGGATATCATTTTTAAATATTTAAACTTTGGATTTAGCTTTATAGATATAAATTTTAGAGAGCGTTTTAAAAACAGTGTTCTTAATTTTTACTTCGGTATTTCAAGGAGTTCTGTAAAATTGTAGAAGGAGTTTAGTAACCTAAACGACTGATATAATTTTATGGAACGACGCAGAAAGACCAAGT
>JAQICF010000023.1 GCA_027858795.1 Candidatus Delongbacteria bacterium
TTTCCACCCGTGTCAACCAATAGAAATCCTTCAGGTTTGATCGTAGCTTGTGTCTTTTTCTCAGGAGAGTAATGCATCAATGCGGCATTCTCTTTATATGCTGAAATAGTATTAAAACTATTAGTAAAAAATCCTTTTTGTTCTTTTCTCAGTTCAGTGATCTTATCTGCAACATCAAGTTCTTTCAATTTTTTGCTTAAATTCTTCTCAAGCCACATCTGAAATTTTACCAAGACAACACTTTCCTTTGTCATTGCTTTCTTTATATTCTTGATCTCGATAGTATCTTTGACACTTTTCATCAAAGGTATAGGATCTCCTTTCTCAACTATCTCTGCTTTATCTGAAATAGAATTGAATACATCTTTACTTATTCTTCTCTGGTCTACTAAAACTTTCGAATCTTTCTTAATCTTTGAGAGGAATGAATTTATATCATTATAATCTTTAATTGTAACTTTATTAGCTTTAAAATATTCTGTCGTAGCTTTAGTAAGTTTCTTTTTATCAACGAAATAATAAACATCCTTATCTGAGATTATTAAATGTGAAATAACAACAGGAGAATAAGAAATATCATTACCTCTGACATTTAAAGTCCAAGCAATATTATCCAGAGATGATTCTATGAAATAATTACACTTATTATTAGACATTTTCTCTCTGATTTTATTTATCTTCTCTGATAAAGATGTACCTGTATATTTATCCTGAAGGAATATTTTTTCACAAGGTACTGCAGGTCTATCCTTCCATATCTTATCAACTAGGTCTTCAGTCTTAAATGTAACGTCAAATTCTTTAAGATTTTTTTCAATTGATCTTGTAGTAGCAATCGAAACAACTTTTCCATCAACTCCAATAGTAATCTTTTTCTTAAACTGCTCTTTCATCCATTCGATTGAAGTTTTAGCATTTGGGAAATTTGTTATAATAAACTCTATAGAACTTCCCTTGAGTTGTTTTTCAACCTGAATATCATATCTACCATCGGTGAAAACACAGGCTTTCTTTTGTGTTACCATAACACTACCTGCTGAGCCAGTAAAACCTGACATCCACGCTCTTGATTGCCATCTAGTAGCAACATATTCACTCTGATGAGGATCACTGCTTGGAATACAGTAAACATCTATCTTGTTCTTTTTCATCAAATCTCGTAACGCTTTCAACTTCTCTTTTGTCTTCATAATTTACTCTCCCTTTCGGACGAACACATGGGTTCGTCCCTACTTTGTCATCCTCGGACTTGATCCGGGGATCCATTTTTTCTCCACAGGTTGAAACCTGTGGTTATGGGTTTAATATCCCGTCAGGATATTAAACCACCAACTCTTTATCTTTTGACTTTACCTTATACCTTATACCTCATACCTTATACCTCATACCTCATACCTTATACCTCATACTTAAATGGGAACTGGAATCCATTTCCCATTTTCAATAATCATTTTCTCTGTATATCCACATTCTTTTAATATCTTTGATACATTTTCAAAGTTACCGTCAATATGCTCAGGCCTGTGTGCATCTGAATTTAGCACAACCGGAATGTTCAGCTTTCTAGCTTCCTTTAACGCCCATGGACTTGGATAAGGAACTGTCATAAATCCTCTTGTAATTCCACCAGTATTTACATCAAGCATTGTTCCCTTGTCTGAGATGAATCTAAAAACACGCATTATCTCTGCCCTGTACCAAGGATCGCTTTCAGAGAAATATTTTTCATTGTGGTTATTTATCTTTATCAGATCAAAGTGACCTATAATATCAGGTTTGAATTTATCCACCATTGAAATCAACCTGTCACAGAACTCTTTAACAAATGCTTTTACAGAACCTTTGAAGTAATCATGAATTGTTTTATGAAAATCCTCAGGTTTGCAATCTATACCAAAGATGTTTCCATTCTCATCAGGAAAGTAATGAATAGACCCGATCACATAATCCAAATCGTATTTTGAAAAAGCATTTTCTTCAATTCCTGTGAAGTAATCAAGTTCCATTCCCACATATATATCGATCTTATCTTTATATTTTTCTTTAAGTCTATTTATCTCTGCAAAATATTCATCAACTTTATCAGCAGGAAGTTCCCAGTGCTTGTCATATTGAGTTGGACCATGCTCTGAAAAACCAATAGATCTAAACCCTTTTTCTATAGCTATTTTTACATATTCTTCAGGGAAAGCTTTTCCGTCACTGAATAAACTGTGCATATGGTAATTTGTAAGTATCATCTGCAATTTTGAGGCACCATTTTAAGTTTAGAAGTATCAAAACCATTGGTTTTAGCGATCTCAACTAGTTCGTTATATATTTTATCATCAAGCTTTTCAAGTCTGCTCAGCACCCACAAATATTCTCTATTAGGTGCTCCTACAAGAACATACTGATAATCTTTATCTAAATGAATAATGTAATAATCACCTGCAAACGGCCAGAAAAAAGACACTTTAAGTCTACCTGGAAATTTTTCATCCGGAACCCAGGCTACACCTTCTGCTTTTTTTCCTGATAGATCAGATTCCTTAACACCTTTATTGACTACTGTTATCTTCCCATCTTCTCTGATCTTATAATTTGCTGTTACACATTTCAACCCTTTTTCAAAACTGTGATCAAAACGTGCTATCTCGCACCATAGACCAGAATATTTCTCAATATCAACATTATCGACCGTCTTAAGGAATTTTGATGAAGAACATGAAGCTAAAATAATGCTTAAAAACATACAGATATATTTTTTCATAGCAGCTCCTTTTTTAAGATTAAATAAATATATTACATCTCTGTGTATTTATCAATCAATATAGAATAAAAAAAGAGCGTATAAAACGCTCTCAAATTTACGATATAAAAACTAACCTTAGGATAAGGTGACCTCATACTTCATACCTCATACCTCATACTTCATACCTTATACTTCATACCTATCTTAAATACAACATCTTATTCCTACCTTTCACTTCCCCGTTTATGCTCAAAGAATAAAAATACTGACCGGAAGTAAAATTATCAGTAGATAGCTTATATTCATGAGTTCCTTTATTCATTTTTCCAAGAAAAACTTGTTTAACCTGTTTCCCATTCGTATTAAAAATAATAATTGACACTTCTGATCCTGTATCAAGTTTAAATGGTATCATTGTTTCATTATTGAATGGATTCGGGTAGTTCTGCTGCAAATCACAATTGTCAATTGTCAATTGTTCATTGTCAATTGACGTAGTCCCAGTACACATAAAAACTCCCTTATCTGTTCCTATCATAAAATTTGGAGTATAAATTGGATACTGATCTTCAATACAATAAATCTCATCAATATCTAATCCGTGTTCATGATATCTTGCTATACCTGTATCAAAAGGTACGATAAATATATAGTCAGGATACATATCTATGTTGGTAGTAACAATATATGAGTCTTCATACTCGGTAATAAGGTTAGCTCCGGATATCCAGTCTATTAATTCAACACCTGTTATTGTACTGTCATTATAATTCACTTTGTAAAGACCATCTGAGAGAGAACCAGTTCCAAGAGTAACAAGCACCTCGTTATTATTAGGAATCCTCCTAACATAAATATCATTGATATCAAGAGTGCCAGTGGAATAGGAAACAATAGAGTCTGGAGTTTGCATATATAACGTTCCACCCCCATAGAAATTTCCTCCATAGAATACCGTCCCAGATCCTGTTTCTTCAATATCACTCATCGTTTCCATCCGAAAATGATCCAAAGATTCCCAGGTAACTCCATACTTGGAAAAAGAAGTCCAGGTAAACTTAGCATAGTAAAAGCCAGAGGCTAGTTTTTTTAAAAAAATAGGCCATATCGTATATCCAGCAAAATAGGTTGTATCATCAGCAGTGTTATGCTTATACATTGCATCACTATTACTTCCATTACCTACTACACAAATTATCGTATCAGTTACATTTTCCTTAAATGCATAAGATACTAATGGTAAAGTGTTATGTGGTGAAATAATTTTTAAATCAGAACTTGTATAATAAGCCATTTCTGATCTGTTCAGACCAAATACATAACCATAATTACTTACATTCGTTATACTTCCTCTTTTTATTTCTGTTACACTATATGAATTCAGCTCAGGGAACATCTGCTCCCAAGTTAAACCAAACAAAGCAGTGGACATAACAAATAAAAACACGATTAACTGAATTATCTTTTTCATTTTGCACTCCAGATATTTTAAATGTCATAATAAGTTTAACTTAACAATTCATATTAACACTTAATTAGTTAAATTGCAATTGAAAACTTAAATAACTTTATAATCATTTTTACAATTGAATTCACTACATAAATTTCATACTTTATAAGGTACTTATTTTTTAACGGAGCAATAAATGTTTGAATCAATACAAAATTTCTTAGAACAATATCCTAATTCAGCTATTGGAATAAAAATATTTGCTTTATTCATTGGAGCTTTAATAATTGACCTTATAGTGCGTCATGTGTTTATCAAAGCGATAAAGAGAATAACCGATAAAACGAAGAATACCTGGGATGACAAGCTGTATGAGAATAAAGTTTTCAATAAAATAGCTAATCTCATTCCTGCAATTGTGATCTATAATTTCTCATATCTTTTCCTTGAAGCTGAAGAAATAGTATCTAGAATAGTTCTGGCGTACATGATCTATGCGGGAGTAGTATTTTTTAATGCATTCTTAGAATCAGCTAACACAATATATAATTCTTACGATTTCGCTAAAGACAAACCTATCAAAGGCTATATTCAAATCATTAAGCTGATCGTTTACATAATTGGAATACTTATAATAATATCAGTACTGATAAATAAATCACCTGTTCTTCTTCTCAGTGGAATCGGTGCAATGATGGCTGTTATTCTTTTGATCTTCAAGGATACGATACTTTCATTAGTAGCAAGTATCCAGCTCAGAACAAACAATATGATCAAGATCGGTGACTGGATAACAATGCCTAAGTATAATGCTGACGGAGACGTTATAGATATTGCACTTCATACTGTTAAGGTACAGAATTTCGATAAAACTATTACTACAATACCAACCCACAAACTGATCGAAGAATCCTTTCAGAACTGGAAAGGTATGGTTGACTCGAAGGGCAGAAGAATAATGAGATCGGTAAACATAGATATGAATAGTGTTAAATTTCTTTCTGATGAAGAAATAAACAAATTCAAGAATTTTAAATATTTAAAAGATTATATTGAAGCTAAAGAAAAAGAAATATCAGAGTTTAATTCAAATTTTCCTGATGAACTCAAGAACGATGTAAATCAAAGAAAGCTTACAAATGTGGGAACTTTTAGAGCATATTTAAAGCATTACCTTAAAGATCATCCGAAAATCAACACTGACTTTATTTTTTTAATAAGACAACTTCAACCCGGATCTGAAGGACTCCCTATTCAGGTCTATGTATTCACAAATGAAAATAAATGGGTTGCATACGAAGAGATACAGGCTGATATCTTTGATCATATACTTGCAATTGTTCCGGAATTTGAATTAAGACTCTTCCAAAACCCTACAGGAAATGATTTTGCAAGAGGATTATCAAAATGAAAAACATACTAATATTTATACTAATACTAACATCTATAACATTCTCAATGCAGATTGAAGATCTGGAGAAAGACAGAATAAATCATGCAATAGACCAAATGTATCTGGAAAATTTTGAAGTTGCAGAATCGATTTTTTATAAGATAAGAGACCAATATCCTGATCATCCTATCGGTGATTTTATGATGGGAACATACTACAACTATCTTGCGGTATTTTACGAAACGGATAAATTCGACTCGAAAATAACTATTTACTATAGAAATGTAGAAAAAAAATCAAGATTCCATATTAAGCAAGGAAACACTGACCCCTGGTATAAGTTCTATCTTGGAGCGAGCTTAGTAAATAAAGGTTACTTACTTGGTCGAAATAAAAGTTATTTCAAAGGCTTAAGATTGACTTCTAAAGGTATTTCTTATATTGAAGATTGTTCTAAGAAAAACAATAATATCGGAGATGCTTTACTATTGCTTGGTAGCTATAATTATTACAAAGGTTCTCTTTTAAGTTGGAGCTGGATATGGGACAATAGGACCGAAGGTATTGCAATGATGAAAAAAAG
>JAQICF010000147.1 GCA_027858795.1 Candidatus Delongbacteria bacterium
GAATTTCATAAGCACAAATTAGATATTAAATGGTATCAACCTATCTACAAAGATAGACTGGTACTTTATACTCAATATGTTGTCGGTGTAATGGATAAATTAAGAAAATCATCTTATATCAGCTCAAGAGAATACTTCTACATGGGTGGTGGTGGATTATCCGGTGGAGAACCATTGAGAGGTTATGATGAGAACTCAATTGGACCTTATGAAAGTGGTTATTACATTGGTGGTAGAAATATGTTCAAATCTTCTGTAGAGCTGAGATTTAAGGTAACTGATGATCCAATGTTAGTTTATGGATTAGCATTTTTCGATGCAGGAAATTTATGGAAAAATTTCACAGAGGCAAATATATTCGATCTCCAAAAAGGTGCAGGACTTGGAATCAGGATAAATGTTCCGATGTTAGGAATGATGGGATTAGATTTTGGTTACGGGTTTGATTACTTCGAAGATTTTGGAAAAAAAGCTGATTGGTCAGATAATCTTAGAACACATTTCAGAATGGGAACAAATCTATAAAGTGATGAGTTATAAGATATAGGTGATAAGCTCGTAAAGACGTCGCACTGCAACGTCTCACAACGTGCGAAAAGATAAAGATAATAATAAAGATAAATTAAACAGGGGAAGACAAATGAAAAAACTATTAACATTATTCATTCTAATGATCACAATCGTATCATTTGCAGAGATGAAATTTGCTTACATCAACTCGGATAAGGTTTTAGCAGAGTACAGCGAAGCAAAGATAGCAAAAGAAGAACTTGCTCAATGGAACAAAGAGCAAGAAAATAAAGCAATGCAGATGGAGCAATCCATTAAAAAACTTGAAGAAGAATTCAAGAATATGTCTGTAATGATCTCTGAAGAGAAAAAGAACGAAAAAATGCAAGACGGTCAAAAGAAGTTAATGGAGTATCAGCAATTCAAAGAGCAAGTTTGGGGACAGACAGGAGAATATTATAAGAAGAACCAAACATTGATGCAACCAATAATTGATAAGATCAATGAAGTAATTAAGACAGTTTCTGAAGAAGGTAAATACGATTACGTATTTGATGCTAATACAGGTACATTATTGTTTGCAAAACCTGAGTATGAGATCACGGATGATATTTTAAAGGTTTTAAATAAGTAATACACACTTTGCAATGGACTAAAGTCCATTGTCCCAAAAAGGTCGATAGTTTTATCGACCTTTTTTTATTGAAAAAAATGTAAAAATACTATAAGTTCTGAGTATCAAATTTAAGAGGATAAAATGAGCGATAAGAAAACTTTAGGCAGAATAGGATTAATGCTTAGGATATTGATAGAGAAAGGTGAGATCAATAAGGATGAATTTATAGACCAGTTGGAAGGTGATATAAGTAGGAGTACTTTTAAAAGATCAATAAGGGATTTAGAAGCACTTTTTAATATTCCTCTTGTTTACGAAAGAAGCGGTCATGTATATAAGGTGAACTGGGATTTGAAAAAGCAGGAAATGGAAGAAGATCTTTTTGATCAATTCACTGAATTTTATAATGAATTATATACACATCATGATATCTTGTTTTTTTACAGCTTTGTAAAAAGTATGATAAATAGTGAATTTTTCTTTCCTCCGATAAATTCAAAACAACAAAACAAATCTATAAGTGATTTTCAACCTGTTTTAAGAATACTTGAAAGTGTTCTTTCTGAAAAAGATAAAGAAATCTCAGGTAAGATAGAATATTATATGTCAGAGCATTATAAAATAGAGCAGAAGCTCAAGTTCGGTAACATGATAAATACAATAATCCAATCTTTCGAAAATGAAAAGTTGGTGAAATTCACATATAATTCAAAAAATATTTTATTTGAACCGGTAAAACTTATTCATTATACAGCTAAATGGTATGTGATTGGTGTAGTAATTGATGGTTCTGAAACTGCCGCAACAAGTAAACCAAGAATGTTCAATTTATCTCAGATCGATAATATTTTTAAAACTTCACAGCATTACGTAGTCGAAAAATATGAGAAGCTGTCTTACTCTGAATCCTTTGGAATTATAATGAGCAGTAAAACAGAAACGGCTACAATAAGATTTTTTGAACCGGTAAATAAGAACATGAAAGAAATACTCTGGTTTGATAAGCAGATAACGACTGTTTCAGTTGATTATAAAAAAGGGCATTATACGCAGTTTGAACTGCCATATCCTGTGAAGGCTTCAGGAGAGCTTATAGGAAGGGTGTT
>JAQICF010000148.1 GCA_027858795.1 Candidatus Delongbacteria bacterium
CATGTATTTACACCTGGATCTCACGGATCAACTTTCGGTGGTTATCCTTTAGCTGCGGCAGTTGGTATTGCTTCATTAGAAGTTCTTGAAGATCCAGCTTTAAAGAAGAGTGTTCAGGACCTTGGTGAATTTTTCAGAGCTGAACTTAAGAATATCAATTGTAATAAGATCGTTGAAGTAAGAGGTAAGGGCCTTTTAAATGCTGTTGTATTTGAAGATGGATTTGAAGCTTGGGATGTTTGTATTGCACTTAGAGATGCTGGGTTACTTGCAAAGCAGACTCATGGTAATATTATCAGATTTGCTCCACCGTTGGTTATTACTAAAGCTGAAATTGACAAGGCATTAGAGATCATCAAAACAGTTTTTGAGAAGTTCTAGAACAATTCCGTAAAGACGTGATTTATCACGTCTCATAACGTAAAAAGGGTGAAATGATTTTCACCCTTTTTTATTTTTCGAAACAAATAGATTTATCTTATTTAACTAAGATCATTTTTGAGATATATTGTTCTTCCTCAGTGCTTAAAACGGCATAATAAATCCCACTTGATAAGTTGCTTCCATCGAATCCAAAAGAATGTTTTCCAGCATTTGTAAATCCATCATGTAATCTACCTACAACCCTTCCACTCATGTCATATACAATCAATTTTACGTTAGAGGAAATATCGAGTAAAAAATCTATAGTGGTAGTGGGATTAAATGGATTTGGATAGTTTGACATATCAATAGTAGATGGTAATTTATTGACCATATTACTTATTTCGATCCCACTAGCAGGAAGGACGATTGCATCAATCCAAACATAGCTGTTTTCATTAGGAAAAAGCTCAGGACTTATATATTCCCAAGTAAATGTTTTGATCCCGGGTGATACATCATAAGTTACTTTTCTCCAATCATTATCCCCAGACCAAAGTGATATGGAATCCCTACCATTTGCTTCAACACTATCAATGTAGAAAGTTAATAATGACTGCTCATTTTCAGTTAAAGTCTTGTAGGCAAAACTAATATGATCTTGATCTGGTATATTTAAAGTAATGGATAACGTAATTTTACGTACTCCATACGATCTAATAGAATGATCACCAGTGTATGATGCTTCATCTGAAATGATCCATTCTCCACTAGTTTCCCATGGAATTGCACTCTCAATTAAAGAACTAAACTCAAAATCTTCACTATCACCTTTAGAATTGAAAACAAAAAATTCAGTGTTGAAAGCAATGTTTTTCTCAGGTATCTTTGTTTGAATAACTATCTTTGAATTGCCGGTAATACTCCCTTTTTCAAGAAATAGTGAGCTACCTGATATATTAGCCGATAGTATAGAGGGATTAGAATTAGAGATTAAGTCAAATTCGACACTACTCTTATCAGCTATATAGAAATAATTTTCAAGATTAAGTGTAGTAATCTCATTTGTTAGTATTAAATTGTCAATATTATTACCTATACGAACATCTTCAAATGATGCCAATGTAATTTGGAACATGTTTTCCATTTCTTCCAAAGTGGCTGAATAATTTAATCTTCCTATCTCTTTATTATTTTTTCCTATAAATAGGAAATTTGACTGATCAACTATTTTAAAACCAAAAGACTCTGCTAAATAGCCTAATTCTGCTTCTGTGGTTAATTTATATCTGGTGTTGTTAACATCCTGTGTCCATCTAAGATCTTCAGATAGATTTAAATTTGTAGCTGCTCCAACTACATATATATTAAAATTCTTGTTAGTCTTTTCATAAACTTCTTCAAATATGTTTGCCTCCGGCATTGGTATCACACCACTTCAATCACAATCAGAAGTAAAAAAATGAATTACTACAGGTATACCTCGAGAAGTAAAATCTTGAATACTATTCGTTTTTGAATAAAGTAAATCCCCTTTTTCTGTCCAATTCATAGCTTTGAATGAAATACTGCCAAGATTCAACAATTCAACAGCCATAATATTAGAAAATATTAACAAAATTAAAACTATTTTAAAATTTCTAATCACTAGTTCCACCTCAGAGTAATTTCTTGTAATTTCTATTAGAATTATAAATAGAAATCTTATTAATAAGTATGAAGAATCTCATATTGTCGTTATTTCATTAAGATCATTTTGAGTATTTTTTGTTGTATAGGTGTTGTCAGGACAGCATAATATACACCACTGGACAAACTATAACCGTCAAAATCAAAAGAATTATACCCTTTGTTACCCAGTCCATTAAAAAGTGTTTGTACCACTCTTCCTCTAATATCAAAAACATTTAATTTTATATGTTGAGAATTATTTAAATTAAACTCAATTTTTGTAATTGGATTAAAAGGATTAGGGAAATTTTTGAAATCAAAATTTGTATCAGAATAAGTAATTGTTTCAGTTAATTTAGATAATCCTGGAAGTACTATTGAATCAATCCAAACCTTGTCTTCGCCAAGTGCAACACTTGAATTTTTATGGTAAGTCCATTTAAACGTTCTTAATCCGGGTCTAACATTATAAAAAACTGTTTTCCAATCATTTTCTCCAGCCCAATCTGTAGAAAAAGATTCTAAACTCTCCATTTCAACCCCGTCAATAGAAAAACTTAGGTAGTCAAAAAAAGCCTCAGTTGAAGTTTTATAAGCAAAGGACATGTATCCGTGATCAGTGACATCAACAGAAATACTTACACTGGAAGAATCTCCATCAGCTATTTCTGCTGAAGCAAAAGAGCTTTTTCCTGTAAAATATTCTGATCTTGAAACATTCCAACTTTTGCTAGATAAAATCCAAGGATAAGAACTCTCTGCAATGTCCTGATATTCAAAATCATCGTGATTGCCGGTTGAATTGAAAGCATATAGTGAGGTAGTAAAAGCAATATCTGTATCTGGGATCCTAATTTGAATAAATATTTTCGATACACCTGTAAATTCAGTTCTATTTAATATCAATCTTCTTCCTAAAATTTCAGGATTAATTATGTATGGGTCTGAGTTAGAATAGATTGTAAATTCAGGTTCAATACCCTCTGGAATAAAAAAAATATCATTCAAATCAATTGCCACATTTGGATTAGATAAAATAATATTATCAAAATCATTTATCAAATATATATCATAATATGACGCTAGCGTTTTATTGATCATCTGCTCAAGTTCTTCATAAGTGGATTCTGAGCCCAATGTTCCAATGAGATGGTTATTATTTCCAATAAACACAAAAGAGTTATTAAAGTATTTGTAATAACTTCCCAGTTGATCTGGTTCTGACATACTGTACTCTAGTTTGTGATCATATTTGAATTGATGAAGTGACATTAAACCACCAGAAGTATAAGAACCGGCAAATGCTTTAATATTATTCTTTTCTGGGTGGGCATTTAAAACATTTTGTAATAGAGTAGCCTCCGGCCGCTCAGCTATTAAGCCACCTCAACAGATTTCTAGGTCAAAAAAGTATAAAATCACTGCTTTATTAAAAAAAACTTGTGAAGAAACTCTTTGATTTGAATACTGAGCATCTTCATATGTGATACCAATTATTTCTAACCAGGTAATATCCTCAAATGAAATAGAACCTACGTGTATTAAATCAGTATTAATTGGAAAAATAAATGTTGTAACTAGTAGTAGTAAGTATGTAATTCTCTTCATGATTTTGACTATCCTTTTTTTTTAAATAATAATAATAATAATAATAATATCCATAAAAGTCCATATAAAATATTAATAAGCTCATAAAGTGATCCTTTTATATTTCATTCAAATCAGCTTAGACTTGATCATTAAATTAGATTAACTCATCGATATTTCATTCCCTTTGAAGTGTAAATAGTTTACATTTTAAGTCAAACAGGAGAAATATTATGAACCAACTAGAGAAAATTATAGAACTACAAAAAATAATTTCTTTATATTTAATATTTATTCTTGTTTTTTAGATTAGTTGTATTAAAAGGTTTAGTAATTTAAGTTTTTTATTTTGTGATAAATCAATTATATTGTAATTACATATGTTAAAAAGAAAAAAGTTAGAGAAATAGGAGTACGATTGTGAGTAGTAGTAAGGAAGAAATTATTGAAATTGTTGATTTATTGGCTCAAAATGAACAAGCTTTAGCAGATATGTATTATGCTTATGGAGAAAAATTCCCAAATTATAAATTATGGAATATTTTACATGAGGAAGAAGAAAAACATAATGATCTGGTTTTATCAATATTGGATAATATAGAAGAAGGGTCCATACAATTTGATGATATGCATTTTTCTGTCAGAACTCTGACCATAGCAATTAACCAAGTACTCGAAGAAATAGCTATAGTTGAGGAAGGTGGACGAAATTTAGAGAAAGCAATTGAAGTTGCATTAAAAATTGAAAGTTCAATGTTGGAAAAGAATTTCCTTAATTATTTTTCCAGTCAAGAACCTGAAATTCAAAAAGTTTTGGGTGAATTGAGAAAAGATACAAAATCACATAAAAAAATGTTAAAGACCGCACAAGATAAATTCTTGAAAGAGAAGCACAAAAATAAATAAGGATGAATGTAGAAATCGCTAAATCCAAAAACTAAAGAAATTGATCTTACACATGCATACAAAAAATAGCGATAGAAATTGAAGAATCTATGGTGGAACGAGAATTTTTTAAATCAATGGAGTGAAATATGAGTAATAAAGAAGAGAATTTCGAAATAATCGAACTTTTAGCATTTCACGAAGAAGCTATAGGTAATTTATACTCTGTATTGAACGTGTATTTTCCAAAAATGGAAATTTGGGAATTCTTATCCAATGAAGAATTTAAGCATGCAGAATGGATAAGATCAATCCTGGATAATGTATATGATGGCTCTATTCAATTTGATAAAAGGTATTTTTCAGTTGATTATATATCAAAATCAATAGATTCAATAGTTGATTTTAGATTAAAAGTAGAAAAAGATGGAGTAAAACTAACTGAGGTAGTGACTTTTGCTAAAAACCTTGAAAAATCCATAATTGAAAGAAAAATGCTGGATTGCTTTTGGAGTGATCATAAGGGAATACAGAAAGTCCTTGATGGTTTGAAGACTGACACGGAATCTCATAAAGTAATGTTAGATAAAGAACTTGACAAATTATTGATTCGTTGCAAAACCAAAGAAGAGGAAGCGAAAGAGATAAGTACAGGCCTTATATTGTTGGGATATCATGCAGAGCATGAAAGAATGATCAGTAGGCTATATTCATATTATAGGAAAAAATTTCAGAAAGAAGGAGTTTGGTCATTTCTGGTAGAAGAAGAAAATAAGCATGAGGCTTGGATCAAACAGATCATTGTAAAAGTTAATGAAGGAATTATCAGATTTGATCATAGAAATAGTTCAATAGAAGAGGTGAAAACTTCAATAGAAAATGTGAAAAATGAAATGAGTAAAGTTTTTACTGACGAATATACTATAGACAAAGCATATTCATTTGCTTTCAAGTTAGAAAACTCTATTGTAGAAAAGGATTTGTTTAAACTATTTGAATCGGATGATCCAATCATTCAGGAAATATTAAGTAATCTTTCATCAGACACCAAGAAACATAGAGATATTATTAACTCTATAAGAGTTAGAAATATAGTAAATTTTGATTAAAACTACATTTTGGCAGGTATAATGCAAGAAATATTAAAAACATTACCTAAAGTTGATAAAGTATTAGAGAGTAAAGAATTTTCACAACTTAGATCTAAATACAAACATGAGATCTTGGTGAAGCTGATCCAGGAAGAGATCGACAATCTTCGTTCAAGTATTCTGAAAGGTAAAAAGAAAAATATTGAGAAAAATATTATTTCAAGAATAGCGTTATCTATAGAGAAAAGATTTTTACCTTTTACCCGATCAGTGGTGAATGCCACAGGTATAGTATTAAATACAGGACTTGGAAGAGCGCCATTCTCAGATAAAGCTTTAGAAAACCTGCAAGGAATTCTTCAAGGCTATTCTACTCTTGAAGTAAATGTAGATACAGGTAAAAGAGGTCGTAGGGAAGATAAGATAAGTGACCTGATCAGCATTATTACCGGAGCTGAAGCTGCCACTGTAGTTAATAATAATGCTGCAGCAGTAATGATATGTATAAATTCTTTAGCTCAGAGAAAAGAAGTAATAGTCTCTCGTGGTGAACTTGTAGAGATCGGAGGATCATTTAGAATGCCTGATGTTATAAAAAAGTCAGGTGGAAAGATGGTTGAAGTCGGTTCAACGAATAAGACAAAGGTTTTAGATTATGAGGATGCAATTACTTCAAAAACGGGTGTTTTAGTCAAAGTGCATACTTCAAATTATCGTATCGAAGGTTTTACTGATGAAGTGTCTGTAAAAGAACTTTCGGAGCTTGGTAAAAAGCATAATGTACCTTTCTATTTTGATCTGGGTGGAGGAATATTTTCAGATCTAGCCAAATACGGACTACCACATGAACCAACTGTTCAAGATGCCATAAAAGACGGAGCTGATCTGTATTCATTTAGTGGAGATAAAGTTCTTGGAGGTCCGCAATGCGGAATTATTGCAGGTAAAAAAGAACTTATTGAAAAAGTTAAAAAGAATCCATTGATGAGAGTGATGAGAACAGATAAAATTAGATTAGCTTTACTCGAAGAAACTCTAAAGATTTTTGTAGAGAAAGACCCTGTAGAATCCGGTCATTTGACACTGCAATTACTTTCTGCAAAAAGACCTGAGCTCAAACTGAAGGCCGAAAAATTGAAAATTATGATCGAATCAGAAATCCCAAAGTCATGGACGATATCAATAGAAGAAGTTCTTGACCAGGCAGGTTCAGGTACTTTGCCAACAGAAAAATTAGAAGGTATAGCAGTTTCGATCAAGCAGGATGATATCAGTACATCTAAACTTTCTAAAGAAATGAGAATAATTGATAAAACTCCTGTGTTTGGATATATCTCGGATGAGAAGTATTTTTTAAGTGTAAGAACGATCTTTGAAAATGAATTTTCACATATAAAAAACAATCTGAAAAAAATACTTAAGAAGTACAAAATATAATGCCAGATAAAAAACTTTTAGATATTTTAAATCTTTCAGAAGATTACCTTAAGAAAAATAATATAGATGACCCGCGGCTAAATGCCGAGTTATTAGTTTCAGGTGCATTAGGTATGAAGAGACTTGATCTCTATCTACAGTACGACAGGATAATCACTGAAGATGAACTCGCTACTATCAGACCTTTATTGAAAAGAAGTTCAAATAATGAACCTGTTCAATATATTCAGGGAGAGAAAGAGTTTTACAATGTTAAAATAATGGTTAACGAACATACATTGATCCCGAGAAATGACACAGAGATCCTTGTCGAAGAAGTAATAAAATTTATATCAACCCAAAACTTTAGAATACTTGATATTGGAACGGGAAGCGGGTGTATTCCTATTGCAATAGCTAAAGAATGTCCTAATAATATTTTCTTTGCTTCTGATATATCCAGTGAGGTTTTGGATACAGCGAGGAAGAATGCAGGTATCAATGATATTTCAGGCAAGATCAAATTTTATAAATGGGATTTATTTAAAAGCTGCCCTTCAAGGTCATTGCACGATATTGTAATATCTAATCCTCCGTATATTTCGCTAAAAGCCTATGAAAATCTTGATAAGAATGTAAAAGATCATGAACCTAGGATCGCTTTAACAGATGAAGGAGACGGTCTAACATTCTATCGAAGGATCAATGATATAATAGAAAAGATATTAAAGCCAAACGGTATGCTATTCTTAGAGATCGGATATGATCAAGCAGAGGAAATTAAGAATATCTGTAGAGAAAAATTTGAAGACATAAATATCGTTAAAGATTATGGTGGGAACAACAGAGTATTTGTAGGGCGACTTAAACAAAATCAAAAATAAATATTGACATTTCTTTTTGTTGTTATTATATTAGCGAAGTAGTTAAAAAGCTACTCAAGGAAAAATCTAATAACGAGGAGGTAATAATGTTAGGAACAAATCTGAATCACATCGAATCAGCATCATCGCTGGAAAAAACGATATCAGAAAACGAAAATGTAATGGTTTGCTGTGGCAGGATGGGACCAATGTGTCTGCCGGTTTATGATGTGATGGAAAATCTTGAGGAAAAATACGAAAATGTGAAATTCTTTGATATGGAATTTGATAATCCAGAAGCAGGTATTATTAGAAATCTTCCTGAATGTAGAAGTTTTGCAGGTCTTCCGTTTGTGATATATTATAAGAATGGTAAAGTAGTTAATGCAACCAGCAGCATACAAAACAAAGATGAAGTTAAGACAATTCTAAATGATAAATTCGGAAAACCTGAATAATGAAAAAGTTTGATACAATAATCATCGGTGCCGGTCCTGCAGGTTTAACTGCAGGGATATACTTGGCAAGAGCTAAGAAATCAGTTCTGATCATTGATCAGGGTGCTGCAGGTGGGCAGATGGTTTTAACTCATATGATTGCAAATTATCCGGGAGTGTTAGATATTTCAGGTTATCAACTAGCTAATAATATGAAAAAACAGGCCAAGTCTTTCGGTTGTAAGATATACTCCAGCAGTAAGATTACAAAAATGGATATATCAGGTGCTGAGAAGTTCATAGAAGTTGATGGTGAAGATGAGTATTCTGCAGATTTTGTGATACTTGCATTAGGTGGAGAACCGAGATCACTAGGTCTGGATTCAGAGAAAAAATTCAAAGGCAAGGGTATTTCATATTGTGCAACTTGTGACGGTGATTTCTTTCAAGATCAGGATATTGTTGTTGTAGGAGGAGGGAATTCTGCTCTTGAAGAGGCTGTTTCTCTGACTAAATATGCAAGCAGTGTTACTATCGTTCATCAATTCGATCATTTCCAGGGTTATGAGCATGCTATCAGAGAGGCTACTAAACATCCAAAGATAAAAACAATTCTTGAATCAGAAATTGAAGAATTTATAGGTGATGAGAGTTTAACTTCTGTGAGGATTAAGAGTAATAAGGATGGTTCAGAGAAAGTTATGGATGCTACAGGCGCATTTATTTTCATCGGCTATATTCCAAGAACTGATCCTATTAAAGGAGTTATTGATCTTAATGATAGGGGAGAGATCGTGGTTGATGCTGATCTTAAGACTAGTGTTAAAGGTGTTTTTGCTGCAGGTGATGTAATCGCCAAGAAGGTTAGGCAGATTACAACTGCGGTTAGTGATGGGACTGTCGCTGCGCTGAGCGTTTTAGAATTTTTGAATTCGAAATAATTTTTCATCTGTCATCCTTGTGCTGGGCACGAGGATCCAGGCGTATTAAATAACAATGTAGGGGACGATTTCCATTCGTCCCCTTTTTTTATTTACCCACCAAGCAGAAACCTGAAATTCGTTTTCAGATATATAAAAGGTTCGAAGACATCGTTAGAGAATCCTTGGTATGTTGTCAAACCACCAGATCGTGATTCCGGGATTAATCTCAATACCAAGTCTGAAATGTTTGAACTGCATCACATTTAATGCTGTTGACTTCAAAGTACTCAAGAGTTTATAAACTTACAAAAATGGTAAAGCATTTGGACTGATAGATGATTAGTTAAATTTACTTTTTGCCTGACACGATTCTTTTATATAAATACATTATTTTTTCAGATTTGGGATATTCTTTTTGTACTCTTTTCTTCAATAGATTAATCTTATTTCAAAAGCTTATTATTTTCGGTTCTCTCTTT
>JAQICF010000150.1 GCA_027858795.1 Candidatus Delongbacteria bacterium
TGCATCAATAAAACAGCTAATACAGGTCCAACACATGGAGCAGCCACTACGCCACTCACCATTCCTATTAAAACTGCACCGAGAATACCTTTACTTTCTTTTCCCTTTTTCATTAGCTTAGTTTGTTGATTAGATGAAATCAGGTTCATATCCCAGAGACCGAACATACTTAATGCTAAAACTGTAAATACCATAGCAATACCCACTCGTACAATTGGATTTGCTGCAAGATCTCCTACACCGAACATTCCCCCAAGGAAAGATGCTAATAGACCTACGATTGAATAAGTTATTGCTAATCCGATCACAAAAAACAATGACAAGAAAAATCCAGCACTTTTTTTAGATCCTGATTTCGCACCCATATAACTTATAACGACTGGAATGATCGGATAAACACATGGAGTCATACTATCTAACATACCTCCAAGAAATGCTATTAAAAACACTAACAATGTCCAAGTCTGACTTCCTTCTAGAATACCTGCAAGTTTTTCTTCAATAGTCATTTCATCATCACCACCGAATAAAGCTCCAAATATACTAGTTTCAGGGCTATTTTGTTCAGTTATCTCTCCGGCTTCACCTTTGTGATTTATTTGTTCTATACCTTTAAATACATCAGGATCTATAAGTGAAAAATCTATTTTCAATTCCTTGTCAACAGGCATGAAACAAGATTCATCACCAAGTTCAGAACAAATTTGATATCCAAAGTTTACGATATTTTCATTTTCTGTAATCTTGTAAGTACCATCTAATAAAATATCAACTTTACCTTTGTATGTGGGCAGTTCATTATGTTTAATTTTTTTAGTTAGGATCTTAGTCGTAAAACTATAGTCAGGTGCACTCTCAATATCGACATAAAACAGATCGCTGTCAGTTATGTGGTAATCATTTGGAACTTCAAGCGACAATAATACTTTGAATTGGTCACCATCTTTCAGCTCTCCTTTATTTACAAAATGAGTGATCATAATATCTGTTTCGGGGTCAAACTCATTGGCTGCAAAAGCAATTGCAGAGATTGAAATTAATAACAAAGCAGTTAAAATTCTCATCATATTTTTCATAATAGCCCTTTTAATTTTATTACCATCTCTATCATTCAACTCAGAATATATAGCATTGTTCATAACTATCCTAGTAAAAAAAAGCCCCAAAAAATGCTTTGGGGCTAAAATAATTCTATTTTGTTTACTTCTCTAAGATCCAAGCACCTTCAAATCCATCCAAAACTATTTTTTGTTTCGCAACTTCAGCGGCTTCCTTTGAATTATATGCGCCTATCAATACTTTAAATAAACCTTCATTGTTATATATTTCAGAATTTTTATAGCCTAAAGGTTTAATACTATTATCCGCAAATTGTTTGGCATTTTCACTTGTTGCAAAAGCACCAATTTGGATATAAAATTTACCTGTTAAATTCATTCCTGAATCATCACCAATAAATATCCATGATTTTTGAATAAATGAACCTAAATATTCATAACTCGTTATTAATGTTTCTTTCATCATATCGGCATCTATTCTGGCAGAATAATCACCGATCTGTACCTTGTGAAGATTGTCTTCAGCTAAAACAACATATACTCTATCTGATACTTGTTTTGAAACCATATCTTTTAGCTTTCTAGCTTTATCTTCATCCTTAAATGCTCCAATCTGAACTCTATACCCTAAAAATTTTTCAAATTTAGGTTCATCAACTTTAGTTTCTGTCACAGTAATATCTGCAACTTCAGTAGTATGAATGACACGCTCCTCAACTCCTTTATAAACTCTCTTAGGAACCGAATATATCTTAGTAAAACCATTCATCCTTAATCTTTCCTTAAGTGTGTTGGCCTCTTCTTTATTTTGGCAATCACCTACGTAGATCATATATTTATCCACAATAAATTCAATATAAACAGGTTCTTGTACCGCATTTACGATCTGCTTTTCTAATAAATTTGCCTCTTCCATTGATTCTGTAGAAGCAACCTTGATCCTATAACCATCTATCATTTCCCTGTCTTCAAGATTTTCCTCTATGATTATCTTATTTGAAGGGTCATTTTCACCGTACTGAGATTCTTTAACAACCTGCACAGGTACACATGAAGAAAGCAACAACACAAAGATCATACTTAAAATTATAAATTTAACATGGTGAATCATTTAAATACCTCCAATAACTTTTTAACCTAAGGTGGTTAACTTTTGTTCTATACTTTCTGTACTATTTTTTAGCTTTACATGAATATAAATTAAATAGAATTTAAATCAACATAAAAATAAAAAAAAATAGGCGTATTGAAAACACCTATTAAAAAATCGGTTATCAAACTCCTATCATACTGAACTTGTTTCAGTATCTATCTTTTGTACCGTCATGCTGAACTTGTTTCAGTATCTATCTTTAATTCCTGCTAACTGCAAGGGGTTGAAACCCCTTGTTCAAGACCCTGAAATAAATTCAGGGTGACGATTTTTGTTTCGTCATGCTGAACACATTCCTGCATTCACTACATTTAGTCTATTGTCTCATGAATTATATAATAATCTAAAATTCTATTTGTTAAATTAATGTTTCCCTTAAATATTTTAACCTTTTTCCTTTGATTTTCACGAGTTTTGTGAAATTGAATCACATAGATCCTTCCTTCATTTATCGCTTCTCTGTTTTCCTCCATCACTTCTTCTTCATTCATATCTAATATACCTGACAATTCCATGCTTTCTAATTCCTCAATAGTGTAACCGTAAAATTCACTAGCAGCAGGATTGGCCTGATTGATCTTCTCTGTTTCAGGATCAAAAAGCAACATTATTAATTTATTGTCATTGAAAAAACTTTGAAATGTTTCAACTTCCTTCTTTAATCCAGTTTCTTTATTTTTCATGTCAGTAATGTCATTGAGTGTTATAAGAAATGAATCCTTATCTTCCCATTTGATTTTTACTGTTCTAACTTCAGCTATCGCAATTTTATTATGCTCGTTAATATTTATCTCTATTTTTTCATTTTCGTCAAATGAATAACCGTATTTATTACCTATCAATTCTTCTTTTTGTTTTCCAAAATATATTACTGCTGATTCATTTATATATTGTATCGTATTTTCTTCATCTATAACAAATATTGGGTTGATATTTTTTTCGATCAACATTCGCATTTGCTTTTCGCTGTGCATTTTCTGAATAATTGCTTTTCTTCTTTCTATGGAATGCCTAATAGATCTGATCAAAAGAGTTGATGTATATTCACCTTTGATCAAATAATCCTCTGCACCATTATTTAATGAATTCATGATCACATCCGGTCTTCCCAAAGCAGTTTGAATTATTATTGGCATTTCAGGATAAATACTTAATATTTTTTCCAGTGATTCAAGATCTTTACTGTCCGGTAATCCCAGATCAAGTAATACCACGTCTATTGGGTTATTACCTAACACTTCCATTGCTGAAGCAAGAGAATCAGCATCTTTTATATCATACTCAAAATATAATATAGAATCCGATGGTAATTTCAATAACATTTGCTTTATTAAAAATACGTGATCCGGATTATCTTCCACTATTAGGATACTTATTTTTTTTATCATACTACACTCCTTTATTTTATCTTACCATATTTTTATATTTGCAAATTCTGTGCCAAAGACACAAATACAAACAATCTAAGGCTAACACAACATATTTACGACACCTTTCATACTATTATAATGTTAAGCATACTATTTTCAGTTGCACCGGTTTTACCGGACTATGGTATCCGGTCGGAAGTAAACCCTGACCCTATCTTTTAAATTTTAGACGTTATAAATAACGCCTCTTTCAATATAATATAAAATTCGTTATTAAAAAATAACAATATATTTTTGTTTAACTTACTTAACTAAATCTTGAGTTAAATTATAATGATTAAAATAAAACTACTTAAGGCACACTTCTTCACATTTAACAAAAGCAGATTAAACTTATAATTTCTGGAATATTCAAACATACTTCAATCTAATAAATATTGATTTTAAAATAATAATATATTTTTGTTGAATTGCTTAGCTGCTTAGTATATATTATAAATTGTATATATAAACGCGCATAATAATAAATATTCAGAGGTTTTAAATGTTCAAAAGGTTAGCTTTTCGCACCAGACTATTTATAGGATTTGGATCTCTACTAATATTGATGTTTATCTCAATTACTATTTCTCTAAATTCTGTTAATAAGATATTAGATTCATCAAAGCTAATCGATAAACACCCTATCGCTGTTTTAGATGCTATAAGAAATATTGAAACAAATACATTTCAAATTCATCTTATTATAGAAGGATTGCTTTTAACAACAAATAAAACTCAGATAGATAATTATGTAAATACAATAAATGAATTAGATGAAAAAACATCAACCCATTTCAATTTATTGGAAAATCGATATTTAGGGAACTTGAATGATATAAAAAATATTAGAGATACGTACCATGATTGGAAAATTATCAGAGATGAAATATTCTCAGACATCAAAAATGAAAATTATCCCCAAGCTGAAAATTCAATCAATTCTTTAGAGAAAGATTACATTAAACTTCTCAGTTCAAAATATTTTACAATTAAAGAATACGCATCCAATAAATCTAAAGAATATTTCAATAAAATTCAATCACAGGAATCCTCAAATAGAAAATTTTTGATATACATTTCATTTATACTATTCGGTATCGTTGTTATTATTACCATAATTATATCAAACAGTATTTCAAAACCTATTCATAAAATACTTACAAGAACTCTTGAACAACATCAGATTGAATTAGATAAAAATGTAAGTAAGTTTGACGAACAAGAACTTCTTGAAACAACAATAGATGAATTAAATTCATATTATAAAAACATAAATAATCAATCTGAACAGAGTAATATTGATAAAAAAACTATTTCTGAACAATATGAAAAAATAAAAAAACAGTCTGAAGAATTAGAAATTTTAAATTCAGAATTAGAAAATAAAGTTCTATTAAGAACTGAAGAAGTAGCTAAAAGTTTTGAAGAGTTGGAGAAAAATAAAAATATTCTACAATCATATTTTGACTCTTCCCCTGATCCAATTATAGTTTTGGATGAAAAAGCCAAACTTAATTTTGTTTCAAAATCGACACTTCAAATTTTTGGATTAGACGAAAAAATCGATCTATCCACTGTTGACATTTTTGATTTTATTTATCCTGCAGATAAAGAAATAGTTGGAAATTCATTGAATAAACTTATTAAAACCGGAGAAGCTACTAATCCTGAAATAAGAATGTTTAAGAAAGACGGCTCAATAATCAACCTACAAACCAATTCTTCATTCATCAAAAATGAAGAAGGTAAAGTTTCGATTTTGATAATTGCTCATGATATTACTGAAAGAAAAAAGATGGAACAAGTGTTAAGAGAAAGTTCTCAGATGAGTCGAACTCTATTTACTGTATGGCGAGAGATATAACATGAACTTATTGGAATTGATTCACAATTTATCATTAATGATTGCTCTTGTGGCAATATCAGGCTTTTTAGGGCAAAGTAATAAATTGAAATATGGCCAGAGGGCTGCAATTCAAGGATTTATCTTTGGATTGGTAGCCATTATCGGAATGATATACCCATTGCAATTTGCAGAAGGTGTGATATTTGACGGAAGATCAGTACTTATAAGTTTAGCGGCTTTGTTCTTTGGACCGGTCGCAGCAGTAATCTCCGTTGTAATGACATCTGCATTGCGAATCATACAGGGCGGATCGGGTGCAATTATGGGTGTTTTAGTAATAATTTCTTCTGCCATCATAGGATTATATTTTCATAATAAAACAAATGAAAAAGAAAAACTTAGTACTCAACAACTGTTGTTAATAGGATTCATTGTTCATGTAGTTATGGTATTATTAATGTTCACACTTCCTTCAGAAATATCACTTACCACTATAAAAAGTATAGCGATCCCTGTTTTAACGATCTATCCTTTAGCTACAGTATTCATTGGAAGTATTTTGTCTAATAATTTCGAAAGATTAAAATTTGTTTCAAAAATCAAACAAAGTGAAGAAAAATTCAAAGCAATTTTTAATAGTATTGACGATGGTATTACAGTAAGAAAAATTACACCTGAAAAATTGGGAGAATATGTAGATATAAATCAATCGTTCTGTGAAATGCTCGGATACACAGACGAAGAACTTAGAAATATTCCTAGAACTAAATTTCTCGATCCTGAATTAATTAAATCTCTTGATTATATTATCGAAGAAATTTACACTAGTAAGAAGGTAAATTTTAAAACCAAGCATAGAACAAAGACCGGGGAAATAATCCCTGTGGAAATACATGGCTCTCTTTTTAGATTAAATAATGAAGATCATTTTGTTGGTGTGGCTAGAGATATTTCTGAAAGGATCGAAGCTGAAAATATATTTAAAGAAATTAATGCTCAGCTTGAAGAACTTACTTCAGAGCTGAAAGAATCAAATACTGATCTTGAAAGATTTGCATATATTGCTTCTCATGACCTCAAAGAACCTTTAAGAATGGTTTCAAGTTTTTCACAGTTGCTGGAATCAAAATATTCTGACATCCTCCAAGATGAAGCTAAAGAATATCTAAAATTCATAGTTGATGGAGCAACAAAAATGCAAACTTTAATTGCTGATCTTTTGAATTTCTCCAGAATTAGTACTCAGGGAAATGATTTTGAATTATTTGATACGAATGATCTCATGAAAGATGTAATTAAATTATTTTCAGATAAATTAGATAAAATGAATGGAATAGTGGAATTTACTGATCTTCCAAAAATAAAGGCTGATGAATCACAGATAAGACAACTTTTTCAGAACCTAATAGGCAATGGTATTAAGTTTATGAATGAAGGCGTTTCTCCTTTAATCAGTATCACTGCAGAAGAAAATAAAAAAGAATGGATCTTCCATGTAAAAGACAACGGTATCGGCATAGAGGAAAAAAATAAAGAAAGAATATTTGATATGTTTCATAAGCTGAACAGTTCTGAAAAATATGATGGAACTGGAATAGGGTTAGCTTTTTGTAAACAGATAGTAAAAAGGCATGGCGGTAAAATTAAAGTAGAGTCTGAACTTGGACAAGGAAGTATGTTTACATTCAGTATACCGAAAGCATAAAAGAATTGAGAGAAGAAGTAAATGACTGCGGAAGTAATAATTTACAATTTACAATGGACAATTTACAATGGACAATCAAAGGAACCGTCATGCTGAACGCATTCCTCCGTTCACTACATTCGTCACCCTGAACTCGATTTATTCGTCACCCTGAATTTATTTCAGGGTCTAAAGGGATCTAAAGATAGATACTGAAACAAGTTCAGCATGACAGTACATCGGGATCAGCATGACAGTACATCGGGATCAGCATGACAAAAATAAGATCGTCACCCTGAATTTATTTCAGGGTCTAAAACAAATTAAAGAAGATAAATGCATATGGAAAACAAATTAAAATCATCTGAACAAAATGTTAAGACAGGAAAGTGGGAGATCGATCTTAATGATAATTCTGTTACTTTATCTGAAGTTGCAAAATTAATATTTGGGATTGAAGTTGCTGAAATTACTCTTACTATGATGAGAAATATTCCTTTGGAAGAATATAGAATCACAAATACAATTGCTTTCAATGCTCTGGTTAGAGAAAATGAATCTTATAATGTTACTTATAAATTTAAAAGTAAAACTAACGAAATTAAAACAATTAATTCTACTGCCACCTATGATAAAGAAAAAAAAATAGTATATGGGGTGATTAAAAATATTACCAAAGTAACTGGTTTTGTGACTGCTTTACTTGATCTTGATGGAAATATTTTATCAAAATCAGGCTGGAGAAATATTTGTGTTGAGTTTCATCGTAAGAATCATGAATCTGCAAAGAATTGTCTTTTAAGTGATACTATACTTTCAGGTGAAATGAAGAATTCAAAACAATATAAATCTTATAAATGTCTTAACGGTTTACTTGATATCGCATTACCGATTATAATTAACGATGAGCACCTAGGCAATATTTTTACCGGTCAGTTTTTCTTTGAAAATCCTGATAGGGAATTTTTTATTAAGCAGGCTGCTGAATACGGATTTAACAATGTGTCTTATCTTGCTGCATTAGATGAAATGCCTGTAGTAACAGAGGATCGTGTGAATAATGTCACGGATTTTTTACATAAAATGACAGAATTAATCGTCGATATGGCTTTGGTCAAGAAAGAACAAAGTGACCTTATAAATGCTTTAAAAGAAAGTGAAGAAAAATACAAAGCTTTATACGACAATGCCCCTTTATCTTATCAATCCTTAAACGAAGATGGTACTTTTAGAGACGTAAACCCTACTTGGTTAAAAACTCTTGGTTACGAACAGAATGAAGTAATAGGTAAATCTTTTGGTGATTTTTTACATCCTGAATGGAAAGCTCATTTTGAAAAGAACTTCCCTGCATTTAAAAGCAGAGGATATGTTAATGATGTCCAATTTAAAATTAGACATAAAGATGGGCATTACATCGATATTTCTTTTGAAGGGTGTATCGGATATTATCCTGACGGAAGTTTCAAACAAACTTATTGCGTCTTCAAAGATATTACAGATTTAATAAAAACTGAACAAGAATTGGACAAGTACAAAAATCGTCTAGAGGATCTTGTCAAAGAAAGAACTAAAGAACTTGAAGAAAAGAATGAAAAACTCTCAAAATACAATAAATTATTTGTTGACAGGGAATTTAGAGTCAAGGAATTGAAGGATAAGATAAAAGAGCTTGAACTT
>JAQICF010000097.1 GCA_027858795.1 Candidatus Delongbacteria bacterium
ACAAAAGCCATTACAGAGGCAAAGAATGACATGTATAACAGAGTTGAAAAAAGTTCAAAGGATGTTCCGTCAGAAATGGAAGAACTAATATTCATAACACTATCGTTATACCCAAAAAGAAAAAACAAAGGTAAAAACAAAAAAGTACCAAAAATGCTTTGAAATTTTGTTATAGTCAAAGAAGAATATGAGCCTGCAATTTTTTTGATGGTAATACCATAACCAACTGCACCAAGAACAGCTAAGAATAATAGAAGAACACCTTTCATTGTGAAATCTGCGGAAGAACCGGGATTTACCAACATCACAACTACACCGACAAAAGAAATTATCAAACCAAGTACATTGTATCTGTTTAATCTTTCATCGAGTAATTTAAAAGCGAAGATAGGAGTGACAACAGGTATCATAGAAATGATTACAGCAGCGATAGTTGATGAGACATACTGCATGCCATATGATTCTCCAAGGAAGTATATAAAAGGCTCAAACAATGTAAGAATGAATATGTATTTATAATCTTTAAACTTAAGTATTTCTTTCTGTTTAATGAAAAATTTAGTTATAACGATCAATATCACAGATGCAATGACCAATCTGAAAAATATTACAGAGATCGGATCCAAATATTTCAGGATCGTTTTGTACCATACAAAGGTCAATGACCAAAAAAGCATTGGTAATACAGCAAAAAGGTATACAATATATTTATTCATTTTTCCTCTAATAAAAAAAGGGACGAAAATTCGCCCCTGAGACTTACATTTGTTTATATCGTAGCTATTCTTTCTAGAAGATCAACAACTCTGTTTGAATAACCTGCTTCATTATCATACCATGTAACGATCTTTACAAGATTTCCACCGATAACCATTGTCTGGTCAGCATCGAAAATACTTGAGTGACTGTTTCCTATTATATCGCTTGAAACGATAGGATCTGTATTGTAATACAAAATACCTTTCATTTTGCCTTCAGCAGCTTCTTTAATAGCGGCATTGATCTCTTCTTTAGTAACATTTTTTCCAAGTTCAACTGTAAGATCTACCATTGAACCATCGATTACAGGTACTCTTACAGCAAACCCATCAAGTTTTCCAGCTAATGAAGGAATCACTTTAGTTACTGCTTTTGCAGCACCAGTAGTAGTTGGAATTATGTTTGAGGCAGCATTTCTTGCTCTTCTTAAGTCACTATGAGGTGCATCCAATAAGTTTTGATCGCCAGTATAAGCATGAATTGTATTCATTAAACCTTTAACAATACCAAATTTATCATTAAGAACTTTAGCTACTGGAGCTAGACAATTCGTAGTACAAGAAGCGTTTGAAACTATCTTGTCATCTACTCTAAGTTCATCATCGTTTACACCAAGAACTATTGTGTTGTCGATCTCATCTTTTGAAGGAACAGTTAAAATAACTTTTTTTGCGCCACCTTTTAAGTGAAGTTCACATTGTTCTTTTTTTCTGAAAACTCCAGTTGCTTCAACTACATAATCAGCACCAAGTTTACCCCATGGAATATCCGCAGGATTTCTTTCAGCTGAGATCATTATTTCTTTACCGTTTACGATTATTGAATTCTCAGTATGCTCTACGGTGCCATTAAATTTTCCGTGAATAGAATCATACTTCAGTAAGTGAGCTAAAGTTTTTGCATCAGTGATATCATTAATTCCTACAACTTCAACGTTTGAATTGTTTTGGATTATTCTAAAAACAACTCTTCCGATCCTTCCGAATCCGTTAATTCCTACTTTGATAGTCATTGGTAACTCCTTTTAATATTATATTTTAAGGATTGTAAATAAATTTATTTTCTACAATAAGTCAAGACAATTATTTACTGATTAAAGTTATAAAACTAAAGAGTTTCAATAAATTCTAAGATCTCTGATTTATATTGAGGTGCAATAGTACTTATCATATCAAGATTAACTCTTAATTTGCTAATATTCCCATCAATAGCGAGCTTATCCAGTTCTTTACTGAGGTCATTCATCATTGGAGCATCAAAATTTGTAATTATACCTTTCAAGCTGTGAGTTTGAAGTTTTAAAGATTCGATATCATTACTTTCTAAATATTCATTTATTAAATCAATTTTTTTATCAAAATCGGCGATCAGCATATTCAAGATATTTGTGTAAACATTTTTTTCGAAAATTTTCTTTTTATCTTCGAAATCTAAGATGTTTATTATCTTGTTTGTGTTCTTGTTTGAAAATACATTACTTTTCTTTGAATTATCAATATATTCTTGTTTGTGATCTATTTTTCCATCAATTGTATAAACTAAAAGTTTATGAAATAATTCAGCTGTATCAATAGGCTTAGAGATATAATCATTCATGCCTGATTCTAAAAACTTTTGTCTGTCTCCGATCAATGCTGAAGCAGTAAGTGCGATAATAGGAATATCGCTATAATCTTTATCAGAATTTCTAATGACTTTTGTTGCTTCTAATCCATCCATAACCGGCATTTGACCATCCATCAAAACAATATCAAAAGGTTCAATATTTAGCATATCGATAGCTTCTTTTCCATTGTTTGCTATTGAAAAATTGAGTTCTTTTTGGTTTAATATTGCAGCAATAAGCTTTTGGTTTAAAGGATTATCTTCTGCAATTAGGATCTTTTTTTCTTTGAGTTTAATTATTTCACTGGAAAATAATTTTTCTTCTTTAGGAAGTTCTATTTTATCAGGAATTTCGACTAATAACTCAAAAAAGAATTCACTGCCTTTACCTTCAATAGAATTAACTTCTAATTTACTTTCCATGAGATTTAAGAGTTTTTCACAAATAGTTAATCCTAAACCTGTACCACCGTATTTTCTGGTTGTACTAATATCTGCCTGTGTGAATCTTTTAAAAATATTTTTTAAAGCTTCTTTAGATATTCCAATCCCTGTATCAGCTACTGAAAACTTTAAATCTAACATGTCGTTCTTTTTGTTTATTACTTTCAAAATTAATTTAACAGAGCCATTTTTAGTAAACTTTATAGCATTCCCAACTAGATTTATAATTATTTGTTTTATCCTTACAGGGTCAGAAGAAATATATTTTGGAAGTTCTTTAGTTGAATATTCAATGTCAAATTTGATTCCTTTTTCTTTTGCTTTAAACAGGCTAACATCCTCAATGCTTGATAAAAGTTCATATAAATTGAATGGTATTTGTTCTAAAGTATATTTTCCAGATTCGATCTTAGACAGGTCTAAAATGTCATTTATGATATTAAGCAAAGATTCAGAAGATATTTTGATAGAATCCAAGAGATCCTTTTTCTCTTCATCAGATTCTGACTCCAATAATAAATTTGACATTCCCATAATAACATTCATTGGAGTTCTTATTTCATGACTCATATTTGCTAAAAAACGTGATTTAGATACATTTGCATCTTCTGCAATTTTTCTAAGCTTGATCAACTCATTCTGTGTTTTCTTTATCTCAGTTATATCAATAAACGATTCAAGTATGTAATCTTCGTTGTCAATTGTAATTCTTTTGGCATTCTTTAAAATTGGAATAATTTCTTTTTTTGAGTTAATTAAAGTTCTTTCTGCATTTTCGATAGAATTATTAGTTTCAATTATAGGGCAGGACCCATCTAAAGCCGGACAAAAAGATTCATGACATATTTTCCCGATAATATCATCTTTTGTGATGCCAATTAACTTCAAGGCTGTTTTATTAATCTGTGTAATAACCATACTTTTTACTTTTACCAAAACGATTCCAACAGGTGTCAAATCGTATAATATACTTACGTATTTGTTAAGATTTTCGAGTTCGAGTTCTCGTGCTTTTGACTTACTAACTTCTTCTTCCAATTGTGCATTTTTATTTATCAGATCGTTTTTGTAAGCTTTTAGCCTTTTTTCCTGCTTCTTAAGGATTATTTTGAAAGTAAAGTAGTACAATAATAATGCTGAAGACATTAAAGTTATTAAGAGAATGATCCTTTTTATAAAATCACTTAAATGTTGAGAGGTTTGCTTTTTAACAATGTTATTGATCTCATCGTAGTAGAATCCTTTTGCGATCACCCAATTAAATTCTGAGAGAAGTTTGAAGTAGGTTGTTTTGGGATATATTCGAGTGTCTTCAGGATTTTTATACCAATATGTAACGAAAGATTCACCTCTATTTCTAATATCAGCCATGAATTCTTTTCTAAATTCTTTTCCGGTAACATCTTTATAATCATCATCTAATAGAGTGCCTACCAGATCAGGCCTATTAGGATTTACGAGCATTTCGGCAAATTCTTTACCACCTTCCATCTTGAGTATCTTATAAATAAAAGTATAATTCTCAGAAGTTGCTTTATAATATGCGTTTATTTCATCTGTAATTTTCTTCTCGATTATTTCATAAGCTATTTCATGACAATATATTTTTCCAATATACATGCCTAAAGCTTTATGATACCGCATATCTACAAATGTTTTATGTCCATTTTTGATTATATCATTGAAACAATCTTCCAAAGAAAGAACTTTGTGATTTATTAGATCATCAATCTTGAATTTGTCTTTAAATTCAGACCAATCGATACTTTCCTGAATAAAAAGTTTACCATTTTTATATATTTTAATTTTATTTTTGTAACCAATGAAACTTAGACTCGTAGATTCTTTAATGAATAATTCAGAGAAATCATGCAAAATTAGATCAAGGGTCTTTTTTGAAGAAAATTTATCCTCAAATTTATAGTGATGATACTGATTATTGGCAAAATTGTAATACATATTTGTTTGATCAGTAACTGTTGTTCTAATATTTTCATTATAAATTTTTACCCTGTACTTGATATTGCTTTCAAGTTGATCAATATCATTTTTCATCCCTTGCTTTAGTAACTTAGTATAATGATCTTCTGTGCTTTTTTGTAGATCTTTATATTCTCGAAAATATTTAGGTATATATATAGCCATGAAAATTAATAGTATGATCGTAAAAATACCGGATGATATTCTAAGACTCGACCTTGCTATATTTTCTTCATCTATTTTGATTAGTCTGTTCATATTTTTTACCTTAAATACAAAATAACATCACAAAGCGTTAATTTCAACGGAAAAGTTTTTACTTATCGAACTAAAGGAATCATCATAAGTATAATTTAAACAATTTGACAATACTAAGTAATTTCAGTATTTTCTCAATGTGAAATTAGATAGGATTAAAATTATATGAAAAGATATAAATTTGTTGTACTCTTGGCTATAGCGGTATCTGCAACTTTTTTTGCAGCATGTTCTGATAGTGTTTTAGAGTCAGAAGAAAAGTCTGCGAGTATTGTTGAAGAGTTGTCTATCATTCAGACCAAAGTTCAATTTGGTATTGATAGAATTTATCACTATAAGATAGCAGTTGAATCAAATTATCTTCCTACAGATTCTTTAACGGTTTTAGCTTATTTTACAAATGGAGTAATCAATATAAATTTACCATTATACGACGACGGAGTATCGGATAGTTTATACCGGAACGATTTAGTAGCATCTAATAATATCTGGTCAGGTGGAATTAATTCGAATGACTTTCCAAACGAAGGAGATTGGGAATTAAATATTGAAGTTTTTATTCTGGATTCGACTTTGATTAGCGATCATATATTTACAAATATCTTGGTTAACACAAATACGGCACCACAGATCAATAGTATCACAGGGATCGTAGAAGCCGACACTTTGGAATCAGGTTTCGATACAAGAAATTTAACGATCTCTATAACGGATCCTGATAATGACGCTATAGGTTATAACGATAATCAAACATTGAAATTAGAAATATGGAATAGGGATAATTCAAAGGATTCTGTATTTGTTAGAGAAGATCCATTAGGTAATATGGTTATATCTTTAGATTCAACTTTAGCATCAGGATTAGTTACAAATGACAATTATCTCTTTATTTTCACTGCAACAGATTATTATGGAGAGTCGGATATTGACACAATAAAAAGTGTACGAATTGAGAATATTGAACCTATTATTTACAATTTACAATATCCAGATACGGTATTCGTACCAGCGGACAATACAATTTTCATTGATTTTAATGTGACAGTAAATGTAAATGATCCACAAGGATATATCGCTGATATAGACAGTGTTAATATAACCACAAATTCGACACGACAGATGAGGGATGACGGTGAAGGACTTGATGAGTTCGAAAATGATGGGATTTATACTATGTCTTATTCCATAAACAGTTCTTTTTTTCCAGAAGATACTGCAGAATTACCATTTACCATCGAAGCAATAGATAAAGTGTATAACAAGAGCAACCAACTCAGTGGAACACTAATTTTTATAAAAGATACAAAATCCAAAACTAATCGAGAAAACGATGTACAAAAATTTAATTATAGTAATCCTTTTAACACTAAGTAATGCATATATCTTAGCAAAATCTTATAAACCTGAAAGTTTTGTTTTAAAAAATGAAACTTCAAAATCAAGTATAACTGAAGATCGCTTAGGTGGAAATTTTATTCTTGATATTATTAAAGATCCAAACAGTGATCCTGCATTGGATTCTGTAATATACGTTGCTACCGGAGATGGTTTCTCAAAGGGATTTAATACATTTGGAGATATTGAAGATCTACAATGGAAAAATTCTATCGTAGGATATGGTGGTTCAAGTGCGATTGCCATTGATAAATTCAATAATATCTGGATGACAACAGCAACCGATTCATTTCTTACAGATGTTGATAAATTTTTAGCAGTTGGTACGGGTGTTCATATGTCTGCAGATTCGGGTAGAACTTGGAGTCATTACCCTCAACCTGGAGTTACGGCTGTACAAGGTTTAACTTATGATATTGCTTGTGATGATTCAGGAGGTGTTTGGTTGGCATCATTTGGTCAATCCTTACAGAAACTTGATTCTATCGGAGGTGTTTGGAGAACTATTGTATGCGGTGAATCTGAATGGGATCCCTTAACTTATATGAACCAGAGAATGTTCTCAGTTCATCATACAGATCGTGGGAAAATATGGGTAGGAACAGCTGAAGGAATAAATCTATGTGTAGATTATTCTCAACCGGATTCACTTTTACAATGGAAACATTATACTTACCGTAGTGGTTTATCAGGTGACTTTGTAACTTCAATAAGTTCAAATGAATTCAGTGATGGAAAAGAGTATATCTGGGTAACTTCCTGGTTGGCGGAGGATAATAACGAGATCAACGGAGTCTCTTTTACCAGCAATGATGGACTTAGTTGGAAAACCTGCTTACTGGATGAAAAAATATATAATATAGGTTTTAACGGTGATGATGTTTTTGCCTGCGGAGAATCAGGGTTGTGGAAATCATCAGATATTGGAAATTACTGGGAAAAATATAATATTTCAGTTTTTTCAGAAATTAAAAATCAATATATTGATATTGAAGAAGTTATAACATTTGGATACCAAAACGGAAAGATGTTTATCGGTACAACTTATGGATTGGTTGTCAGTGATGATGATGGAATTACATGGAATATAGTTGAAGCTTACGAAAATTCAAATGATTCTTCCAATAAGACATATGCTTATCCAAATCCTTTTTCCCCAGAAAGGTATGAACAGCAAAAGATCCAGTTCCAATTAACCACAGCTCAAACAATTAGTTGCAAGATATATAATTTTGCTATGGAGAAGGTAAGAGATGTTGTTCTTTCAAAGGGTTTTGATGCTGGGGAGCATTATATAAGCTGGGACGGAAAAGACAATGGTGGAAATGAAATAGCAAATGGAGTTTATTTCTACATAATTACTTACGGTGATAAAAAGCTGTGGAACAAAATAATTATATTTGATTAAAGAATGTACAATTTACAATTGATAATTTTTGTAGGTGACGCAGATCTACGTCCCTTACGAAACAATAAGACAGGAAAAAGATAATGAATAGAATATTTAACATAATGATAATAATATTTTTCGTTTCTACGATAAATATTTTCGGAAATGATATAGCTGGAAGTGCAGGTGCTTTTTTACGATATGGATTGGATGCACGATCAGAAGCACTTGGTCGATCCGTCATTGCAGATACAAGGTCCACATTCAGTACATATTTTAACCCTGCTACTGCAGCTTATGTTTCTGAAAAAAGCATTATGACTGGGATGAAGGTTTTGGCATTTGACAGAAATTTTGCATACTTATCATATCTTATGCCTGTAAACAATAATGCAGGTATCGGATTAGGTATATTGTATTCAGGTACTACCGGAATTGAGGGAAGAGATAATGACGGAAATCAATTCAAAGAATATACATTCAATGAAAACTTATTCTATGTTTCTTTTGGTCTAAAACCAAAGGATTTTTTAACATTCGGAGTAAATGTTAAGTTATTGTACGCTAGATTCCCTGAATCTAGTGCTCTTGAAGAAACAATTTCATCACTAACCTTTGCATTTGATGTTGGAGCTACTGTAATAATACCTAAAACGAATAATTTAATAATAGGATTATCCGCAAGAAATTTTAAGGGTAAGAACGAGTGGAATAGCAAAGAACTCTGGAGTGATGGACAAGCATCAAGTGATTATTATCCGGCAACATATTCATTAGGAGTTTCCTGGATACCACCGTTCAATGAAGACCTTGGGTTCTACGGGAATTTATCATCTGAGGAATTTGAAAATGTTCATTATGGCTTTGGTGTTGAATTGGATCAAAATTTCAAAGAGAATATTTTCTCTATCAGAGGTGGAACCAATTCTGGAGATATGTCTTTTGGGCTTGGTTACGAATTTTTTATACTAAAAAAGAAAATCATCATGGATTACTCTTATACAGCTGAAGGAATTGCAGAATTTAATCCTCATTCAATTTCATGGAGATTCTTTCTATAATAATAAAACAAGATCCTGAAATAAATTCAGGATGACGGAGAAGGATATAAAATGAAGAGATTTACAATAGTATTTTTAGTAATAATGATAACATCAATATTTGCTGAGAGTGGAGTTAAGTTCCTAAGAACCGAAGTTTCACCACTGAGTATTTCTACTGCTCAAACATATTATATGATGGGTAACACTATAGAAAACACCAATTATAATCCTGCTTCGATCTTTCACAGTGAAAATACTATAACTCAAATTTCATATAGAAAATTCCAGGATGAAGGTCAAATTGGCAGTTTTGGAATTTCCAAGAAAATGGAAAAGCACATTATCGGGTTTAAGGTCTCATATATGTATATGGATGATTTTGAAGGTAGAATCGTTCCTAGTATTGAACCATTATATGATTTTAATTCACGGAATTTTATTACTGATCTTGCCTATGGTTATGAGTTTAGTATGTTTAAATTCGGTTTCGGAGCAAAGTATATATATGAAAAGATAGAATTTGAAGATGCAGGTGGTTTTGCTTTTTCAACTGGCATATATAAAGATAATTTTTTTGCCGAGAACCTTGATCTTGGATTGGCAGTGAATAACTTAGGTATAATGTCAAAGATGATTAACGAGAGTTCAGATCTTCCTGCTGATGTTACTTTGGGAATTAGCTGTAAAATTGAAACCGAAATGGGAATTTCTACTTCTGTTGCAATAAGTGAAAAGTATTTATTGAATGATGAAGAGCTTGAATCATATTCGGGTATAGAAGTTGGTTATCAAAATAAAATATTTGCAAGATTTGGTTATCGTTTTAATAATGAAGGGATCCCTTTTTCTGCGGGACTGGGTTTTAATTTTAAAAACATGAGTTTAAATTATTCTTATTCTCCTTTCTCTGATGAGATAGGGGATAGTCACGGATTGGGATTTACATATTCGTTTGAATAAATAAAAAAGGATCGCATTCCTGCGATCCCTACGGGTAATGTAAAAAAGAAGTGGTTTACCACTTCTTTTTTACATTACTTTTTTCTTTATTTATAAGAGCTTTTTTAACGTCTTTCTGAACATCTTTCTCATCATTTTCCATTGCTTCAAGGATCTTTTCAGCTTCTTCTTTTGACATTTTCTTTTTCTTCTCTTTAGACTGCTGTTGTTTCTGCTGATCTTTCTTGTCTTGCTGCTCTTTATTTTGTTGATCCTGTTTTTGCTGGTCTTGTTTTTCTTGATCTTGATCCTTTTGATCTTTATTCTGTTGCTGCTTCTGATCTTTATTTTCTTCTTTTTTATCTTGCTCTTTGTTTTGTTCTTGCTGTTGTTGTTCTTGCTGTTTCATCATTTTTTTGACGATCTCATAATTAACTACAGCTTCTTTATTATTATTATCAAGCTTAATAGCATCTTTGTAATAACTTAATGCTTCCTCAAATTTTTGCATCATAACAAAAGTATTGGCAATATTATATTTTACCTGAGAATTGAATTCTTTATTATTCCCTGACAAAGCTTTTTCATAGCTACTCAAAGCTTCTTCATATTTTTTTTGCTGAAAGTACGAATTTCCAAGATTATAGAAAAGAGTAGGGTCTTTTTCTGAGGAGGATATCGTAGCAGAATTAAATTTTTTCTCAGCTACAGAAAAATTTTGTTTTTTATACTCTTTTTCACCGGCTTTTGCATCAACATATGTTATAGCACTTAAACTAAAAGAAAATACAATTATAGTGATAAGCATCAGTTTCATTCTTGAACCTTCTTAATTTTTTTTCTCTCATTCATTGCCAGATCAATCATTAATAATATTACTCCGATCAACAGTATGACTTGGTATCTATGTTCAAAATCTTTGAAAAGCTTAGTTCCAAACTCTTTCTTCTCAATTCTTGCAATGTCATTAAAAATATCTTCAAGTTCACCTTCTGAAGATGTTGATAGATAATAATTTCCATTTCCCTCAGCTGCAATTTTTTTAAGATCAATTTCATTAAGCTTAGAGATTACAGTTTTACCTTCATTATCTTTAATAAAACCTTTATCAGTTGGAATTGGTACACCTTCCAAAGAACCGATACCTATCGTATAGATGACTATTCCTTTTTCTGTTGCGGCTTTAACTGCCTCATCAAAACCTTCTTCATGATCCTCTCCGTCACTTATGAGGATCAATAGCTTATGTTTTTTATCTTCTGCAACAAATGCTGAAGTCGATGTAGTTATTGCTTCTGAAAGTGAGGTTCCATTCTGAGGTAAAAGGGATGTATCCATAATATCAAGGAACATTAATGCAGCGTCATAATCTGAGGTTAGTGGGCTTTGCAAAAATGCTCTACTTGTAAACCCGACCAAACCGATACGATCGCCTTCCAATTTATTGATGAAATTTTTAACCACATGCTTTGTTTTCTTTATTCTGCTTGGTATAATATCCTGAGCCAGCATTGATTTGGAAAGATCGATCGCTACAACAATATCTATTCCCTGACGTTTTACGTTAACCAATCTCATTCCAAGTTGGGGTCCGATCAGTGCAATAACAATTAGAGTAAAACCTAAAATTTGAAGTATTTTCTTAAAAAGAATCTTTCTACTCGAAACAGAATCGGCTAACATCTTTTTCATTTTATCACTTAAGAAGCTATCCATTGTTTTGAATCTTGCACTTACCATGAAATAGAAGAATATAATTAATATGATGCTTATCCATAGCAAATGAATATATTCCGGATATGTAAATTTAAGTCTTTCCATTTTTCCTCAGATAAATTAATCAGTTTTACTAATTTTTTTTGCGTTAGTTCAAGACTGATCGACAATCGAATGAAAAATATAAAAAAAAATGTATTTTTTCAATAAAAAGAAGCAAAAGGTCACTATTTGACACTTTGCTAATGGTATATTGAATTTATGTTAGAATTCAATACTATATAAAAAGGAGAATATAATGGAAAGACTTGAAAGGATATTTCACATTAACAGAAATCTTAAACGAAAAGGAAAAGTCAGTGTAAGATCATTGGCAATATCTATGAACGTTGTAGAAGACATTGTAAGAGACGATATCAGCTACATGAATGATAGATTACATGCGAATATTAAATTTAAAGTATGGAAAAGAGTTTGTTACTATCCGGAATTTTAATCTTGCAAAGTTTAATAGCAAAGTATATATTAAGAGTGTAAGAGTTAGATGTGTAAACACAAATAAATTTATGGAGGATACATGACAACTTCTCAAAAAAGAATTTTACTTGTTCTTTTTGTTGCAGGATTACTTATTTTTTCACGTTCCCATGTACTTTTAGCCCAAAGAGCAGGGAATGCGAATAATGCTGGTAATACTGACATTATCGGAGACCAAGAGGGTGATAATGAGTTTGATGATTCAATGGAAGATGCATTTGAAGATGATGAAACTGAAAAAGTTGAAGCAAAAAAGATCGTAAAAAAATCAAAAAAGTACAGAAAAACGAAATCTAAGTTAACCCCTGATCAGAAGAAACAAAAATTGATCAAAAGAGAATTGAAAAGATTTGAAAACGCTAACAAAAGTATATTGAGCAGAGAAAAACGAGCGAAAAAAATACTTAAAAAATCAGAAATAGATAGAGAAAAAGAATTGATTAAACACGATAATAGAATTCAGGAAATTAATGAAATGGAATTTGATGAATAGTGATTAATTGATAAAATTGTAAAAAAAGCTACTTTTGTAGCTTTTTTTATTTAAGAAAAAGAAAAGTCAAAATTAGCTTGGAAAACAGCAAATAAAGTGTTAAAATTATATGTTAATAACTGTGTAGTGAAAACAAGGGTAACTTAATGGCAAAAAAAAAGATTTTAGTTATAGATGATCAACCTGAGATTCTTGATATACTTTCTGAAATTATTGAAATATTAGGACATGAAGTACATGCGATCACAACAGGTAATGACCTGGAAAAGATTTTTGATGTGCATGATATTGATATAGTTATATCTGACTATCAAATGCCTGATATGACAGGATATGATATTGCTAAGATTATTAAAGATAAATATCCTAAGGTGAAGGTATATATAGTTTCAGGATATCATAGTGTTCTTTCAGATGAAAAAATGGTAAAGTATGGAGTTTGTGGACTTCTTGACAAACCATTTAAAATGGATGAATTAAAAGAGATTTTAAAGGATTAAGTTGAAGAATATAATTGGAGTAATACCTGCAAGATTCAACTCGACTCGATTACCTGGAAAACCTTTAAGATTGATAAATGGCAAGAGTATGTTATTGCATGTTTGCGAACAGGTTGAAAAAAGTAAGTTGATAAATAAGGTGATCGTAGCTACTGATGATGACAGAATCTTTAAACATATGGTTTTATCTAATAGGTTAGTTGTTATGACTTCAGAAGATATTAGTTCGGGTACTGACAGATGTTGGGAAGCTTTAAAAGGTGTCGATTGTGATGTAGTTGTAAATATCCAGGGTGATGAGCCATTGATCGATCCGGAAGTAATAGATAAAACAATAGAAGCTCTGTTAAATTCTAATGATGCAGTGTGTTCTACTCCAATAAAAAATATTAGCGATAAGTCAGAACTAAAAAATGAGAATGTAGTTAAAGTAGTGAAGGATGTTAACGGTAACGCTTTATATTTCTCAAGATCAGACATTCCTTTTGAAAGAGTTGATACAAATTTTAAATTTAAGCATATTGGGCTTTATTGTTTTAAGTATGATTTTTTAGAAAAATTTGTAAATATGGATAGGACACCTTACGAAATTTCAGAATCATTGGAGCAACTTAGAATATTAGAAAATGGATATAAAATTAAATGCGTAGAAGTGGATTACAACTCCATTGGTGTAGATACCGAAAGTGATCTCGAAGTTGTAGAATCCATCTTAAGTAAAAGAGGATATTGATGGACATCTTGAAAAATATCAATTCACCGTTAGATATAAAAACTTTAGATAATAAAGAATTGGAACAACTTGCTGAAGAGACAAGAGAGTTCATAATTGAGAATGTAGATAAGACAGGTGGGCATTTAACACCAAGTTTAGGAGTCGTTGAGCTAACGATCGCTTTGCACAAAGTTTTTGATATGCCAAAAGACAAAATTGTTTGGGATGTTGGACATCAGGCTTATGCGCATAAGATATATACAGGTAGAAGAGAAGTTTTTCATACAAATCGGCAGTTTAAAGGA
This sequence comes from Candidatus Delongbacteria bacterium, assembly GCA_027858795.1. The sequence goes on from JAQICF010000097.1 coordinate 14,080, forward strand.
ATCAGTGGATTTATAAAACCTTCTGAATCTGAATATGATTCTTTTGCAGTTGGTCATGCTTCAACATCAATTTCTGCAGGTTATGGATTTGTGGCAGCTTCAGCTATGAAAGGAGAAGAGAATAATGTTATTTCAGTAATTGGAGATGGTTCTATCACAGGTGGATTAGCATTCGAAGGTTTAAATAATGCAGGGGCTTCAAAAAGGAAATTTCTTGTAATATTGAATGATAATGAAATGTCTATCTCAAAAAATGTTGGAGCATTATCAAAATATTTAGCAACTCTGTTATCGGACAAGACTTTTAATAAATTAAAAAATGAAATATGGAATATTACAGGTAAATATAAACTTGGAAGACCAATAAGAAAGGGACTCTCCAGAATTGAAAAGAGTGTTAAAACATTGTTAACGCCTGGTGTTTTATTTGAAAAGTTAGGGTTTAATTATATTGGACCGATAGATGGTCATGATATTGGAGCATTAACTAGAGTACTTGAAAATATTAAAAATGATATTTCCGGTCCGGTATTTCTACATGTTATCACAGAAAAAGGTAGAGGTTTTAAAGCAGCAGAACAGGATGTGAAAGGAACTTATCATGGTGTTGCTCCTGGTATTTTGCATAACGGTACTTCAGAAAGCAAAGTTTCTAGTCTTAAATATCAGGATGTGTTTGGAATATCTATCTGTAAATTAGCAGATAAAAATGATAAAATAGTAGCTATTACAGCAGCAATGAAAGTTGGTACAGGACTTTCTGAATTTGGCGATAAATATCCTGAGAGAATTTTTGATGTTGGTATTGCGGAAGAGCATGCAGTGACATTTTCAGCAGCACTTGCAATGGAAGGATTTAAGCCTATTGTCGCAATATATTCAACTTTTTTACAGCGTTCATTAGATCAGATAATTCATGATTGTGCTCTGCAAGAATTAAATATGGTATTTGCACTGGATAGAGCAGGGATCGTTGGAGAAGATGGACCTACTCATCATGGTGTTTTTGATCTTTCTTATCTTCGATTTATTCCTGGTTTAATAATGATGTCACCAAGGAATGAAAGAGAGCTTTTAAATATGCTTTATACCTCCGTGGAAGAAAGTGGATTGTTTGCAATAAGATACCCTAGAGGTACAGGTACAGGAGAAAATATTGATGTTGAACCTCAGAAGTTAGAAATTGGAAAAGGCGAAAAACTTGTTGACGGTAAAAATATTGCATTCTTAACAATTGGAAATATCACTAATAATGTTATTAAGGCAGTAGATCTCCTAAAGAAAAATAGTATCAGTTGTTCAGTTTATGATATGAAATTTATTAAACCATTAGATCGTAATATGATAAAAGAAGCTTATGATAATCATGATTGTATTATCACAGTTGAAGAGAATTCAGTAGTAGGTGGATTTGGCAGTGGTATTCTTGAAGATCTTAACAGGCAAGGTATTTACGATGCGAAAGTTAAGATCATAGGTATTGAGGATGAATTTGTAGAACATGGTAGTATGGAGAAATTATTCGAATTGTTGAATTTACATCCAGAGGGATTAGCCAAAACATCTGAAAGATTTTTTAACAATAAATAACTTGCTTTTGGTTCTATATTATGTTATATTCGACTTGTTATATAGTTGAGGCTTTGAGAAAGTGGGAAATATCCCACTTTTTTGTTAAATAACGAAACAGAAAAAAAAGATAAATGACATTATTAAACGAAATAATACAAGCTATAGAACCCATCGTTGCTAAACATGGACAGGAAGTAGTCGAAGTAACTTTTGAAGAAAATTCACGTGATAAGAAACTAAAAGTTATTGTTGGTTCATTAAAAGGTCCTGGAATAAAAGACTTAACTTCAATAACAAAAGAGTTCAATAAATTGAATGAAGCTAATGTAATAATTCCCTTTGATTTTAGCTTAGATGTCAGTTCGCCGGGTTTGGATAGACCATTACAGACTCAATCGGATTTTAAAAGGAACTTCGAAAGAGAAGTTGATATAAAGTATAAAGATGAGAATAACGTAATACATAAGGATTCAGGAACAATTGTAGAGGTTTCCGAAACGAATGTTACTATCAACATCAGTAAAAACGAAAATAAAAAGATACAGCTTGAAGATATAATAAAAGCAAAATTAGTTATAAAAATCGGAAAAAGAAAATAGGAGTTAAATCTAATGGATGCAAGTGAAGTAGTATTAGCGGTTAAAGGAATATTAAGAGAAAAGAAAATAGATAAATCTAAATTAAGTGAAATTGTAAAATCCATATTTCTAAGTATTTTGAAGAAAAAATTTAATATCGATGAAGAAGTTGATGCTGAAGAATATTTCAGTGTAACATTCAATATTGAAACAGGGGATGTTGAGATCATACACGAAAGGGTCGTTGTTGAAGATGATGATTTCAATGATGCTGCAAGCCAAATTAAACTATCAGATGCTTTAAAGCTGGATGAGGATGCGGAAGTAGGTGATGATGTTCCTGAGATCATTGATTTTGATTCATTCGGAAGAAGACATATTATTGCAGCAAAACAAATATTAGCTCAGAAGATCAAAAAAGTTGAAAAGGCAAATATCTTTGAGGCTTTTGAAGAAAGGATCGGTGAAGTAATAATGGGATCTGTTCATCAGATCACACCTCGTGAAATAAAAATAAACTATGATGATATTGAAGTTATAATGCCTAAATCGGAATCTATCTTTAATGAAAGATACAGACGTGGTGAGTTAGTAAAAGCAGTGATAAAAGATGTTTATTTCAAAAATCAAGATGTAAAGATAATCGTTACTAGATCAGATAAAGCTTTTATTGAAAAATTATTTGAATTGGAAGTTCCTGAGATAAGTGATGGAATTATTCGAATAGTTAAAATGGCAAGACAGCCCGGTATCAGATCGAAAGTGATATTAGAAACTTTAGATAATAGAGTTGATCCGGTTGGAGCTTGTGTCGGTCAAAGAGGTGCTAGAATAACGGCTATCGTATCAGAATTAAATAAAGAAAAAATAGATATTATCCAGCAAATTGATGAACCCAGAATGTTTATTACAAGATTATTAGGTATCAAAACAGAATATTCGATAGATATTAACGAGGAAGAAAAAACTGCAGATATAATTATTCCTGATTCTATAGAAAAAGATGTATTTGGTATAAGAAATACTAACGTAGAATTAAGCGAAGAGATATCAGGTTACAAATTAAATATATCAACTGAAAGTAAGTTCAATGAAGCAAATGAATTAAAGATTCAAGACGTTGCGGAACTGAATGAGGAATTGAAATCCAGTTTAATGCAGCTTGATATAATTACGGCAGACAATTTCTATAAAAAGGATAAATCAGAAATAATAGCAATTGAAGGAATTGATGAAGATATCTATAATTTCATAAAAACAACTTTGGATAGCTATTATAGTGATTAACGAAGTAGAAACAACTTTCAAGAAGATCTCATCACTTTTACATTTCTCAATGAGAAGTAGAAATGCTATAGTGGGGTATAATTCTTTGTTGGTCTCTAAACCAAAACAAATAGGATTAATACTCATAGAAGAAGGAACAAGTGAAAGTACTGTAAAAAAGATAGTGAAACATTTTCCTGACACAGTAATCAAGATTGTACCAGCTGAGAATGGACCGGGAAAACTGATGGGTAAGAACGGAATAAAGATCTTAGGTATAAAAAAGTCAGAATTTGACAAAGAGATCATAAAACATTTAAAATCTTTGGAGATATAGATTAGATGAAAGAAGGCAAAAAAAGACAAGTTATCAAGATAGCAAAAGAATTAAATCTTACTTCGAACAAGATACTTGATTTTCTTAGTAAAGAATTGAATTTAGATACTGGTAAAGGTATCTTGACTAAGATCAAGGAAGATGAATATGTTTCCGTTCTAAAGAAATTCAGTATTTCCAAATATAACGATTACACTAAAAAAGTTGATGAATCAGAGATGTTTAAAGCTAATATGCTTAAGGAAAAGGAAACTGATGTTGTTTCTCGAATATCGGAATTAGATGATATATTATCAATGTCTGAAGAAACTATTGAGGCTAATCGTAAAGAAAGAAAATCAAAAAGAAGAATTAAGAAAGAAGATTCTCCAGCTGTGGAAGTAAAGCCCATAACAGACATAAAAGAAGAAGATAAGAAACCTTCAGTTAATGAAGAAACAAGAGAATCTACATCCAGAAGACATGTTAGGAAAGTTGAAGAAAAGAAGGATTTAAAATCTAACGTAAATAAAGATGATTCAAAAGCTGAACCTTCAAAAGCTAAGGTAGCACCAAGCAGTTCAGATAAAGTTAAAGATTTTAGGAAAGAAGATAAGAAACCTTTTAAAAAAGATAAAAAGGCGGGTAAGCCTAAAACAGCGGCTCAAACTGCAGAACAAAAAGAAAAAGAACAAAAAGAAAAAGAAAGAAAAGATTCTTTAAAAAGAAAAAAACATAAGAACAATTTTGTACAAAATACTGATTTTAAAGGACCAAGATATAAAAGAAAAAAGAAAAAACATAAAGTTGATAAAGAACAAGTTAAAGATTCTATTAAAGATACTTTAAATAAAATGAAGTCTGAGTCAAAATCTTTTAAGAAAATGAAAAGAAAAAGAACTCAGGAGAATGGTGAAGAGATAGAAGTGGAAGTTAATGTTTTAACAGTTTCAGAATTTATCTCTACTTCTGAACTTGCGAATAAACTAGAGGTTGATGTTTCTGATATCATAGCAAAATGTTTTAGTTTGGGAATGATGATGACAATCAATCAAAGATTAGATAAAGAAGTTATTGAATTGATCGCAACAGAGTATGAATTTGAAGTAGAATTCGAAAGTGAATACGAAGAAGAATTCTTATTAGAACAAGAAGAGATTACAGAGAATATGACTGATAGACATCCTGTTGTTACTGTAATGGGACATGTTGATCATGGTAAGACTTCTTTGATTGATTACTTAAGAAAAACTAAAGTTGCTGCCGGAGAGTCCGGAGGAATTACTCAGCATATAGGTGCTTACGTTGTATCATATAAAGATAAAAAAATCACTTTCTTGGATACACCGGGTCACGAAGCATTTACTGCTATGAGATCTAGAGGTGCTAAGATCACTGATATTGTTATTATTATAATAGCTGCTGACGATAGAGTTAATGCTCAAACAAATGAAGCAATTGATCATGCATTATTGGCTCAAGTACCTATAATCTTTGCAATTAACAAGATAGACAAACCTAATGCCGATCCTGAGAAGATCAAGACTCAACTTTCTCAGAGAAATATATTAGTTGAAGATTGGGGTGGAAAGTATCAATCCGTAGAATTATCTGCTAAAACAGGTGAAGGTGTTGAAGATATATTAGAAGCAATACTTTTAGAAGCTGAGATGATCGAATTAAAAGCTGATCATATTTCTAATGCAAAAGGAAGTGTTATTGAATCAAAATTAGATAAAGGATTAGGTCCTGTTTCAACTATCTTAGTACAAAGAGGTACTTTGAGAGTTGGAGATATTTTTGTTTGTGGACAATATTCCGGAAAAGTAAGAGCAATGTTGAATGAAAGAAAAGAAAAAGTTAAAGAAGCTGCTCCAGGTTATCCAGTAGTTGTGTTAGGTTTCTCAGGCACTCCAAATTCTGGAGACACTTTTATTGTAGTTGATACAGAGCAAGAAGCTAGAAGTATTGCATCTAAGCGTTCACAAATTAACAGAGCTCACGCTCATCATAAGGTTGAAGTTGTAACGCTTGACCAAGTATCAAATCAGATTAAATTAGGTGACATAAATTCATTGAATGTTATATTAAAAGGTGATGTTGATGGATCTTTGGAAGCTATAAGTGATTCAATTATGAAACTATCGAATGATGAGGTAGCCATCAATATTCTTTCAAAAGGTGTTGGTGCAATTACTGAGGGAGATATTCTTTTAGCCGAAGCTTCAAGTGCTGTTATCTTAGGATTTCACATTAGGCCAAATATAAAGGCAAAAGAATTAGCTTTAAATAAAAAGATCGAGATCAGATTATATAGTATTATTTACAACCTAATAGAAGATATGAGGAATGCTCTGGAAGGATTGTTGAAGCCACTTGTAACAGAAGAATTATTAGGAACTGCAGAAGTTAGAGATTTATTTAAAGTACCTAAAATGGGTACAATAGCAGGTTGTTATGTTACTAACGGAAAAGTTATTAGGAATGCAAAATTAAAGTTAATCAGAGATAATCTTGAAATTTATCAAGGTAAATTATCCTCTTTGAGAAGAATGAAAGATGATGCAAAAGAAGTTTTATCTGGATTTGAATGTGGTATTGGGATCGAAAAATACAATGATTTCAAAATTGGTGATATTATAGAAGTATTTGAACTAAAAGAAACTCAAAGGACACTAGATTAATGAGTTGTTTATCAAAGAGACAAGGTAGGGTTGTGAAATGAGTAGTTCATCTAAAAGACAAGGCAGAATTGCATCCGAACTGAAAAAAACTATATCTAAGATAATGGTCATGGATCTCAATATCCCAGAATTGAATTTTGCTTCTATCACGAAAGTTAAGATAAGCCCCGATCTTTCTGTAGCAACAGTTTATTTCTCATCTTTAAAGAAAAACAAAGAAGAAATCGAGGAATTAGAAAAACTTTTCAGAAGGAATAATAAAACGATAAGAATGAATATAAGCAAATATATGAGTTTGAGATCAACACCAATACTTAGATTTTTCTACGATGATACTTTAGATAGTGTATTCAGGATCGAAGAACTATTGGATACAATCAAGGATAAAGAAAAAAGCGATATTAATAATGAAAGCGACGAATAGTCGCTTTCTTCTTTTAACAGAGGATATTAATTTATGAATAATATAATTAAAGAAATAGGCGAATTTATTGCAGAGAACGATAATTTTTTAATTACTTCACATTTTTCACCAGATGGAGATAACTTAGGTTCTTGTATAGCTTTTCATTTAATGTTGAAAAAATTGGGTAAATCCTCGATAATAGTCAATGAAGATAAACTTGTAAATAGATTTGAATTTTTATTGCCTAAAAAAGCTAATGCATTCAAGCAATTCTCTGAAATGAATGTTGATAAAAAATATGATAATGTAATAATCGTAGATACTGCCAACATTGATAGAATTGGTAAGGTAACAGAATTGTTTTCCGAAAATGTAAGTATTATCAATATTGACCATCATTTTACGAATGCAATGTTTGGATCTATCAACTTTGTAGATGGAAATGTGGCATCTGCATCACAACTGGTATTGCAAATATTTAAAGGCAATGATCTTCCTATCACTAAGGAGGTCTCTGATGCGATCTTAGCAGGAGTACTATCAGATACAGGTGGTCTTAAATTTAGAAATACTAATATTGAAGTAATTTCAAATGTCAAAGATCTAATGGAATATGGTTCGGACTTAGCTGATATTACTAACAGAATATTTTCCTCAATGAGCTATTCAGAAATTATGAAAGTAAATAATGTTACTTCCAAGATCAAATTGTATGAGAAAGAAAAAATAGCGGTGGCATATAACGATCAACAAAATAATCCATTAGAAGAGAATGAGCCAGTTCTTATGACCCTTAACTCAATTGAAGAAGCTGATGTGTTTTTGTTCGTAAGAAGAGCAGATGAAGGAAAATTGAAGATCAGTTTAAGGTCCGATTCAGATTTTAATGTTTCAGATTTTGCAGGCCAATGGGGTGGAGGTGGACATAAGAATGCTGCAGGTATGAGATATAATGGTTCTTTTGAAGAATTTAATGCGGACGTGTTAGATAAGTTAAAAAAAGAGGTTACAAGGGGTTAAAACCACTTGTCCCATTAATACCGTAGGGGACGATTTCTTTTCGTCCCCAGTTAAATAATAGATCCTGAACTGAATTCAGGATGACAGAACAAAATTATTTCCGAGAGAGAATGAAATGATAGAATACCCAGTTATAAATAAAGATTTCAACCCTGATGATCTTTTACTTTTAGATGGATTCATAATTCTAATAGATAAAGAAGATGAATGGAGTAGCTTTGATGTTGTAAAAAAATTAAGAGGAGCTCTTAGAGTAAAGAAGGTAGGTCATGCAGGGACTTTAGACCCTTTTGCGACAGGTTTACTCGTCATTCTCTTCGGTAAGGCTACAAAGACTGCAGATCTATACTCTTCGCAGAATAAGGTATATCATTGTGTTGTCAAACTTGGTTCAAGTACTAATTCATTTGACAGAACGGGTGAAGTAACAAATACTTCAGATGCAATTCCCGAAAAAGATAGAATAACCGAAGTAATTAATAGTTTTATAGGTCATCAAGAGCAGTTGCCTCCAATGTTTTCAGCCATAAAAGTTAATGGGAAACGTCTTTATAAATCTGCTAGAGAAGGTATTGAAGTTGAAAGGAAGACAAGGCAGATAACGATAAATTCGATTGATATTATTTCTATTGGAGATGATACGGTTGAAATGGTTGTTGATTGTACAAAAGGAACCTATGTCAGGTCGTTGGCTGATGATATTGGGACAAAACTTGGATGCTATGCTCACCTGCAGGAATTGAGAAGGATTAAGTCAGGTGAATTTGATATAAAAGATGCGTTTACAGTATCTGAGTTGCTGAAAAAAGTTAAGAGTAACTAACTCCTTTTAGATTAGCAAGACAGGAAGTCGTTCGGACCCATAGATAATCACGACAGTGACATTTTGCTAAAGTTGTAAAAGTTTACAACGGTCATGGCAAAAAGCGTTAAGCCAAGACTAGTAGGGTCTTCAAGTCATTTTGCCAATGTTAGTAGACGTTGCTTATTCTATGTATCAAAAATCAACTCTCGTTAATCCTTTTAGTGTGTTACCATCAAATGAAGCTTTATAAATATCTGGCTTACTTGTACTTTTCCAAAACTCATATCCATATGTTGTACTATCATAGTAATTCAATATGATGGTCATTATGTTACCATGTGTTCCTATGGCTATAGCTTTACCATAGTGAGTAAACAGAAGATTCTCAATGACTGGTATTGATCTAAGTTGTGCTCCTTTTGTTGATTCTCCACCAGGTAAAGAATAATCAACATCTGTAAAAGAAAGCTTGATTCCTTCTTCAAGTTTAGACCATTCCATTTGATAGTCTAAACCTTTTATTGGTCTTTCAACCAATTCATCAAACGTTTCAACTATCATATTATTTTGTTTAGCAAGTGGTAAAACAGTATCTATTGCACGTTTATAGCTACTTGATACTATACATGAGAACTCAACCTCACAAAGTGCATCAGCTATTTTTTGTGATTTCTTGAGTCCATCTTCTGACAAACCACGTTCCTTTTCTTTTCCATATACGAATGGAGATTCACCATGTCTAATAAAATATAATTCTGTTAACATTTTCTTGTCCGAAATTCTGTTTATAAATGTCTACTAACGGATATGGCAAAAAGCAGTGGGTCAAATCGAGCGAGTTAAATCTCTAAGTGACCCATTGATATTTTGCCAATGTTATAACCTGTTGCAACTTAAAACGGTTTCTTTCTTTATCAAGCCTATTTAACCCGATAATCTGTATTGCTTTTTATTACTTTTTTATCTTTCTTTACAGCATCAACAGCTATCACATAATAAAATAGCTTATCAACACTAAGTGGTGCAATCCACTCTTCGCCATTTAACGTACCTGATGTATCTTCTGTAAAAATTCCGTAGGGATCGCCTGATGAATATACTTTGTAACTTGTAGCTCCTGCAACGGCACCCCAAACAAGTTTTATATTAGGATCTTCATTTGTAATTACTAAATCTGAAGGTGAGTTTAATCCTGTGTAAATAGTTCCACTACATTCAAGCATTGGAGATTCAGGGAATAATGAATCATCCTCATAATGTGCTGTAACAGAATAGCTATAAAATTTATCAGGTTCTACATTTGTATCTACATAAGTTAATTGTGTTGTTTCTCCAATCTTCAAGCCATTCCTGTAAACACAATAAGTGGTAAAACCTTTACTTGATTTTGCGATTCCGCTCCAATTGATATTTACATTACCGCCTGCATAATTGTTTTGGTAAGTATTTGGTGCAGCTTTAACGGGTTCTTTTGTGTACATAACTTTCATTTCATCTTGTAAAATAAATTGCTGAATACTGTCTGTAGGATATGTTGTATAATGTGCAGGTATTCCTTCTGTTATGAATTTCAATTTCAAATCTGTAACATTTCCTAATGATTTGAAGAATTGCATAAAACATGTAGCCGGGTATTCTGCCCAAGAGTGGATATTATATTCTGTTATATCAGCAGTTTTTTCCACAGTCCAATTTACACCATCTTTAGATGTAGCAATACCATAATTTGCCAATAATGTGTCGAAATTCGACCAACCTTCAGATTTGGGTAAACCAGTAGCAAATTCTAAAACTCTATCCCACTCGCCTTCAATCGTTAAATTTTCTCGTTCTATTTCCTCTTTTACTGTATGTTTTTCAGTACTGTATTTAGCTTCTAAAGAATACATCCCAAAAGCTGCACTCCAAGGCTGACTCTGTAAATCCCAATTATCTGTATCCTCACCTGGCCAATTATCAGGCCATTCTCCTAATGCTTCCCAATCTAAATACAAAGGACATATTTGTATTTTTTCTTTTTGTGTTACAATATAACTGGTATTCTCAAATTGTTCAGTTGCAGTTATTGTATAAAATCCAGGTTCTGTTGCTCCTGTAGTTTCCCAATAAACATATCTTTTTGCAGGCAAATTATAATCCATTTCAAAAGATGCAACCTCGACATCATCAGTATCTCTTGTAATTGAAATATTGATCACATTATATACTGATTGGCTGAAAGGTCTCCATGTTATTAGTTGTACATTTTTACCCTGTGCATATTCTCTTTTAGAATTATGAGGCACTGCACCAGTATGCCATGTATCTTCTACTAATTTTAATTTCCAGTTCGGTATTATGAAGTCCACATTTTCATATCCTGCGATTACTTCCCAAAGATTATATTTGTAATATGCTCCTGCTTCAATCCAATAACGTCCTGGATATAAATTTAATGAAGTAGCATGATTGTAGTAAGTAGTGTCAAATTGAACCATATTTTTTGCAAATGATTTGCTTTCACTTTCTACATTGGTATAATAATCATTTAGTCTTTGTAGTTCAGGTGAACGCTTATACTGAAAATGATTCGTTTGTTTATTTAAATTGATATTTGAAATTTCGGATTCTATTTGATTAGAAATAGTTGGCTTTACTCTATTGAATTTCTTTTTACTATGATTTCGATCTGGGATTATATTTGTATTAGATTCTTTGTATTCAAACAAAGGTTTTTCACCTTCCTTTGAAGAGTAGATGTATGCAGCAGGATCGCAGAAATAATTTGAATCTGTATATTCTTGTTCATAAATCCATAGACCTCTCCGATAATCATAGATGTACCCTTCTACCAATACAATGTCTGCTTCAAGAGTGTCTCTAAAAGCAGGTTCGGCTTCTATGTATCCATCAATAGTCAATGGTAACTCAAAATCAAAGAATGCTGTTGGATCATCTAAGCTGGGTGGATATGTTACATAGCATTGCCGATCTGTTGTTAATATTATTGGCATTCTTTCTATTTCTGACACTAAAACACCAAGTGTATCTTTGACTATTGCAGTAGCTAAATAATCACCAGCTTCAAGACCATAGCTGTTAATATCTACACTAAGTTCAAAATTGCCAGCTCTGTAAGTGACAATCTCAAATATATCAGGATACAGTAACGCATCTTCTTCTAATCTATATGTAACTGTGCCAATATTTTCAAAATCAGTTATTGGTACGTGAGTAGTATCAGACAAACCAAATACTTTGAAATCTAATGGAGAGTACATATAATGATTTCCATTTTCTACAGGTGATTCAAATGTTAAGTCTGAAAATCTGATTTTCAACTCATCGTGGGGGAAAAGTTCCACAAATGGTTTACCAGCATTCAAAATCGGATAACCTCTCGACATTGTTCTTACATTGTATACTTTGTTCGAATACTCAAGAGTATCTAGCATCCATTGTAAAACATACTTATCTGATTCTACTATCCCATATTCATTATCTAATTCAATACAATCATGATAAGATAAATCTTCGTTCAGAGAATAATAGGCTAAACCGGATGAATTTGTTACAATGTTTGCCGGTTTTATTGCTTCAATTGTTATTATCCTGTCCTGCTCTAGAAGCACATCGTAATAACCTTCAGCAGATTCTTGAGGAGTCTCAATTGTACCGGCTGGATTTGGAATTAATCTATAAATATCGTAATCAATTGCGGATATATCACGAACCGGATTACTTTGATTATTCGTATTATCCATTAATTGTGAAGCTGAAGTATGTCCACAACCTACTGCATGGGCAAGTTCGTGGCGCATTGAATGCTCTCTGTCATAAACATCGGGTGTTTCGAATTGTCCGGTAACCCATGTATAATAACTATTGATCAAAATATCAAACTCAGTTATCTCACCTACATATTGCCAACCGCTGCTATACCAATCGGTTTGAAATTTTGAAGTACACATTGCAACCGGTTCATCCGGTCCGTAATAATAATATTTTATTTCACATGTATCGTTAGGCATATCTTGTACAGAGACTACATCAGTATAATTAAAGTCATAATACTGACCTAAGACGGTTGACGGTTGTATATACTGACATACACTAGGCAAAATGTCTCTGAATTCCTGTGGTAAACTATCCCTGTAAATATTATAAGTAGAAATAGAATTATCTAACCAAAAAGGAGCTAATCCGATT
>JAQICF010000114.1 GCA_027858795.1 Candidatus Delongbacteria bacterium
CTGAGACCAGTATATTTGCATAGTTCAAGTTTCTTTAGCAATTCAGGGTCAGAACCAATGATATCACCTGCAATGACATCTTCAAGTCCGCAAAGTAAAGCTGTATCACCAGCCTGTAAAATATCTAAAGTTTCAAGTTTGTTTGAATATGTTTTCTTTATCTGAGTAACTTTATTTTCTTTTCCCTGAGAACCGTATTTGATAAGATCTCTGTTCTTAATAGAACCACTGAAAAGCCTGACACTTGCAAGTTTACCGAACTGTGGATCATATTGTAGTTTGTAAACAATTCCTGAGAGTTCATCACTTTCTTTTATCTCTGAAAATAATAATGAAGTAATAACATCAATAAGTTCTTTAATACCTTCATTAAGCTTTGCGGAACCTGACATGACAGGGAAGAGGTCACGGCCATAAATACTCTTTTTCAATGATTCTTTGATCTCAGAGAAAGATATTTTTTCATCGTTCAGATATTTTTCGATCAAAATATCATCAGCAGAAGCAATATGCTCTGTAATTTCATCGGAGATATCGTTAGACTCTGAAAAATGCTGTAAAACAATAATATTCTGAGATAACTCGTTCTTTATTTCATCTACGACTGCATCAACATCTGCTCCAACTCGGTCAGTTTTATTTATGAAAATTAAAGTAGGAATTTCAAGTTTATTCAAAGCTGCCCAAAGATTCTCAGTATGAGCCTGAACACCTTCTACTGCTGAAATAACTAATACTGCACAATCCAAAGCTAATAAAGATCTATCAACCTCTGCTGAAAAATCAATGTGACCCGGAGTATCAATGATATTTATCGTTGTATTATTCCAAACTAAAGAAACAGAAGCAGAACGAACTGAGATACCACGTTCTTTCTCAACGTCCATTGAATCAGTTACGGAAGTACCCTTGTCAACTGAACCTGCAGTTTTTATCCTGCCAGAAAGTTCAAGCATTTTCTCAGTGATAGTTGTTTTTCCTGCATCTACATGCGCAAGGATACCTATGTTAATGAAATTTGAAGGCATAAGATTATTATTATTTTATAAGAAGCATTTAAAGTAACAGAATTTGCAGTTTTATGCAATTGAAAACAGGTGTTCTTGTTCAATTAATTTACTTTTTTTGTTTAGGAAAATTATTAAAGATACATTAAGTTTAATAACGTAAATACAGAGGTGATAAATTAAAAAAAATATCAATTTTATCGAGGAGCTTTATGAAAGTTGCAGTTCATATTACCCATGAAGCAGTTCAGAAAATCGGAGGAATAGGTTCAGTTATTGCGGGATTATTAACAGCAGAGTCGTATGATGAATATTTCGGAAGATCAATACTTTACGGACCATTGTTCAATACAGAAGGAACAGCATCATCCAGACTTGGAAAAGATGGTGTCGTACTTTACTCTGGTATAGATCAATACGACACAGATAGGTATAAGCATATATTTTCACCGATAGAAAAGAAATATAATATTAGTATTGTTTACGGAAAAAGGATAGTCAGCAGTGAGACAGATGCTAATAATTTTCAGGAAACCGAGACAATTCTGGTGCACATAAATAATATGTACCAGCAACAAACTGACAAACTAAAATTCATTCTGTGGGAATCATTCGGGATCCAATCCGAAAGATACAGTGACTGGGATTATGAGCAATATGTCAGGATAGCTGCCCCTTACACAGACATTTTAAATGCACTTATCGCAAAAGATGATAATATCATACATTTCTCACATGAATATATGGGTATGCCTTCAGTATTAAAGGTAAAGGTAGACAGGGACAAAGGCAGAAGAAAGAACTGCAAGATAATTTTTTATGCTCATGAGGTTTCAACTGCAAGGAATATCATTGAAGGACATTCAGGAAAAGATATAAGTTTCTACGGAATACTTGACCATAAAGACAGGCAAGATAGATCAATGGAAAACATATTTGGAGATAAGTCAGATTTCTACAGAAATGAACTTGTAAAAAGGACTGATCAGGTTGACCATGTTTTTGCTGTTAGTGAGTTAACCGCTAGAGAAATAAAGTTCCTGAACCCCGATATAGATGTAAAAAAGATATCTACAGTTTACAACGGTATTCCAATAAAAAAAATTAATATGGATGCAAAGAAAAGAAGTAAAATTATTCTGCAGGATTATTGTAAAAATCTATTCAATTTTACACCTGACTATACATTTTCACATGTAACAAGACTTGTTGACAGCAAAGGTCTCTGGCGCGATATAATGCTGCTTGAGGAACTGGACGAAATGTTCACAGAAAAATCTAAAACAGGTTTTTATGTTCTCTTATCAACATTGATCGGAACAGGGAGATCTTCGAACGATATAGTAAAAATGGAAAATGATTACGGTTGGCCGGTTTTACACAAAGAAGGATGGCCTGATCTAGTAGGTCTGGAATCTGAAATATACGATATGATCTCACATTTCAATGCAAAATCAAGATCTATAAAATGTGTTTTTATCAACCAATTTGGTTTTAATGCACACAGCTGCGGTAACAGAATACCAAGAAATGCAGAATGGATTGACCTTAGAATAGGATCTGACGCTGAACTTGGAATGTCTGTTTATGAACCTTTTGGTATTGCTCAGATTGAAACGGTACAGTTTGGAGGACTTGCGGTACTGTCAGATGCCTGCGGATGTAGCAGTCTGATAAAAGACAAATACAAAACTTCTGAGAATTCTTTCCATATAATTGATTTCACCGAGAATATTGAAAAATTATCAGTTGAAGAACTTTTAATGATAAGTAAGGAAAAAAGAACAGAAATAGAAAAAACTGAAATAGAATCTAACTCTGAAATGATTTTTAAGAAAATGACCTCTGTAAATAACGAAAAATCAATGAAAGCACACCTTGAAACAGCTCAGTCACTTGCTGACAAGATAGACTGGAATTATATTTTTTCAAAAAATATTCTCCCAGTGATAAAAGATAAAAAGGAGCTATAGCATGGATTACAATTATTTTTATAATGAAGTGATGCATCATGAATGGGTACTATCAAACAAGCTTGGTGGATACTCAATGGGAAGTGGAAATCTTGTCAATAAAAGAAAATATAACGGACTTCTTATAGCATCTGACAACAAATTCAAAAGAATTAATCTTGTTTCGACCCAGGAAGAAAAAGTTCGGTGGAGAACAAAAGAGATTTACCTTGATTCTAATAATTACGCTGAATGTATCTATCCTGACGGTTATGAGCATATAGTAAAGACCTGGTTGCTTCCGTTTCCGGCACTTCTTTATTCTTCAGTGCCGAAATCAGATGATTTTTTGATATTGAAAAAGATCAAGTTGCATCCTGTAAAAAATATTGTAAAGGTTTCACTGAGTAATTTAAGTTCGGTCAAAGTAGAATTTACGGTCAGACCAAAATTTTCATTGAGAGATCATCACGGTGTTAATGATATTAATATCTGGAATGATCTAAAACCTGATGTGACAATAGAAGAATATTTTTGTTCCGTGGAAAGACCGGATACAAATGTTAAAGCTTTCTGTGCTGTATCAACGGGAGTAATCGAAAAGGAAGAGATCATTTTCAGAGATATATTCTATCCACTTGATTCTATGAGAGGTTATGATGCATCTGAGAGCCTGATATCCCCGGTCAAATGGACTTTTAAACTTACTCCGGGAGAAACTGCTGAGATATTGTATTCAGATGAAAAGGTCATGAACTTTCAGAAGACTGCTAAAGAGATCGATAAAAGATATTCCTCACATCTTCTTCCTGTTGACCACCCGGACAGAATAAAAACAGAATATTCGCTTTCTAAAGTTAATTTTTCGGATGATATACTTTTCAGTAATAGTAAATATTCTAAACTGATCGGTCAGATATTCGATACTTTTGTAACTAAAGATGATATTATAGCAGGTTTTCCTTGGTTCTCCGCCTGGGGCAGAGATACAATGATAAGTATGAAAGCACTTCTCTTTGAAAAGAATGGA
>JAQICF010000151.1 GCA_027858795.1 Candidatus Delongbacteria bacterium
GTTTTTACAACATCAGATGTAGTCATGTAATTCTCTACAGTGCTCTCACTTGAAAGATACATGCCTTTAACAGTAGCTAACATATCTCTTATCGCATACATTTTCGCAGCATTTATTGCTCCGGCTCTTTTAACAGCCATATTTGGAGCGTCCGGATTTGGTGCACCAATTCCTGTTGCTGTTATAGTTCTGTTTGTCCAGTCGATACCATTACGTATAACTGGTTCAATAGGTTCCTGAACAACTTTAACTATGTCCTTCACTGGTGGTGTAATCACTTTTTCAACTACCGGTTCTATTTTCTTTTCTACGATTGGTTCTGGAGTAACTTCTTTAATCTTTTCTTCCTTAACAGTAGCTGTTGAACATCCAATTGTTACTAGAAATGATGCTGAAATCACTAATAATATAAATTTTTTCATTCTTTTAACCTTTTTATTTTATAATCGCAATAACTCTACATTCACGTAAGAAATTCAAATTTGCAGACAATTCTTTTACTTTTGCAGCATCTTCATCGCTTATAACAATATCAGCTTTGTTTGTTCCCTGAACACCAATAGCTTTGATGATATAAGGGTTATTCTGAACTCTTGAAGTAGCTTTTGCTTTTTCAATATCCTTAAGATATCCTAGCATTCCCTGCTGAACGGCAAAATCTCTAGATACATATGCACTTCCATAGATCTCATCTCCTGATTTGCTTAAAACCTTAGGAGATAAAGCAGGTCTTAATTGAACTTCCGAACAATCAATTATCAAACCGGTGTAAACATCAGGAGAATCAGCTACAATATCTGAAAGTTTATAATCAGCTTCGCCTACTGCAGGAGCATTTACATCAAATGGTTGCTCTTTCATGATAAGAGCACTAAGATCACCATCAATACTCATTTCAACAGTAACTTCAACTGATCCATCTTCAAAATACTTAGGTTTTCCAACCATTCTATAAGCTTTTGCAATACCTTCTACCTGAGTTTTTACAACATCTGAAGTCGTCATATAATTTTCTACATTACTTTCACTGGAAAGATACATTCCTTTGATCGTAGCAACAAGATCTCTCACTGCATACATTTTTGCAGCGTTTATTGCACCTGCTCTTTTTGCTGCCATGTTAGGCATATTAGGGTTTGGTGCTCCGATCCCACTTGCTGTTACAACTCTTCTTTCCCAGTCGATATCTCCTTGAGCAAAAAGCGAAAGGATCATAATCAACATTGTAATGATCGTTAACTTCTTCATAAATTACTCCTATTTTCGTTTCGTTATATTAAATATTGTTATTTTAAACCTCTTTTTCTATCACGGGTCTTATTCCACTTAACCCAGTCTGTTGTCTCCTCTTCATCATTTGCAGAAAAATCACCTGCTGATATTACTTTTCCTGTTCTGTCAAACTTAATCTGTTGCATATTCTTTACTACATATACCCATTCTTCAAGCGAAACTTCTTTTGGCCCGGAAACCTCTTTTGGCCCAAATGTTTGCTTTGGTGCTTTGAAATCTTTTACTGACTTTGGTGCAAGTGAGTCCATGTTCTTCTTTGAATTTGATATCTTAACCTCTCCGTGATAAACTTTCATCTCAGTTACATCACCGGTTTTTGACATTCTAAAGTTCGTCCCGGTAATTGCTGCAGCGGCAATATCAGTATCCATCATGAATTCACTGTCATCATCCGCTGAATTTACTTGAGCCCAAAGATCCCCTTCTGAAAGTTTTATATCTGTTTTTTGTTTTCCGTCTTTTGCTTCTTCATATAAAGCAACTAAATCAATAGTTGTTTTTGGAGCTAATCTAAGAATATCCATTCCTGAAAGTTCTAATTCAGCTCTTGATTTTTTCATTGTTCTATATGATTCTCTTGATTTCACCTTTGCTTTTTCAGCAACATTTATATTCCAATCAATTTCCTCTACTGCTTTCTTTTTAACGTTCCCTTCTACATAAGAAACTACACCTTTTTCATCAGTATATGAAGCTTTAGGTGTATCTTCAGTGACCGGTGTCACAGCTTCTGCGATTTCTTCGCTTATGGCCTTATTAACTTCCTCTTCAATAATTTCAACTTTTTCAGCTGATTCTATTTTTTCTTCAACAACAACTTCTGCAATAATATCCTTTGGTGCATCTTCTGCAGGATGTTCTTTTACCACAATGCTCTCAACCATTTTGGTTTCTTCTACTCGTAAACTATTATCTTCAATATTATCCACACTCTTACATGATAACTGTATCAGTAAAGACATTGACAGCAAAATTATACCTGTATATCGCATTGATTTTTTCCTCATATTATTTCTTCTTCTTTTATATTTATATTACATAATTAACATACAATATTGCAAAACTAGAGTGTTTTGTCAATATAAAAAAAACATATTATAGTGATTTTAGGCACTATCGACTAATTTGAAAATTGATATTTCAATTTAGTTTTTATCGAAATATCTTAAAATCGTTTTTCTTTGGAATGGCAGTAAGGAAGACTCCCCTTTTTCTCGTAATAGTTCTGATGATAATCTTCCGCATCATAGAATTCAGCAACTTGCTTAATGATTGTAGCTACCTCATAGCCTTTGGATTGGAGAATATTTATCAACTTTTTAGTGATCACTTTCTCTTCTTCATTAGAGTAAAAAACGACTGATTTATATTGTTCTCCAATATCAGGCCCTTGTCCATTCGCCTGAGTTGGATCATGGATCTCAAAGAACTCCTTGGCTAATATCTCGAAATCAGTTTTTCTATCATCGTAAGTAACCTCAACGCTTTCATAATGACCTGTTGTTCCGGTAGTAACATCTTTATAATTCGGATCATCAACATGCCCTCCCATATAACCTGCAACAACCTCTATAACTCCATCTATTTTCTCCATGTAATATTCCACACCCCAAAAGCATCCGCCTGCAAAATATGCCCTTTTGATATGATCGCCCGAGATAAAATCCATTGAAACAGAGTTTACACAATGCCTGATATTTTTATCAGTTAAATTTTCACCCTCGAATACATGCCCTAAATGAGCTCCGCATTTTACGCAAGTAATCTCAGTCCTTCTTCCATCTGCATCAATAGTTTTATTGACAGCACCTTCTATTTCATCATCAAAACTCGGCCATCCACATCCTGAATTGAATTTATCTTCAGATTTATACAAGGGAGCGTCGCACTGCCTGCAAGTATATATTCCTTTCTCGTAAAATTTATCGTATTTACCACTGAAAGCCATTTCGGTTCCCTTCTGGATGATAACTCTTTCCTCTTCAGGAGTAAGGTCGTTTAATTCTGTATCTGTCATTAGATTCTCCTTTTTACCATTGAAAGCATTAAGCACTAAAAATATCAATATGAGTATCGGTATTAAATATTTCATAATCCACCTCAGCAATATAGCATTTTATGTATATCTTAACAATATTAAGTTAACTCTATTCTGCTCTGATATTTATGATCAGTGATATATTTGAACTGGATCTTGGTTTGGTTTCTCTGAAAAAGTAAAAAGTTCTTCGTTAAATCCGGCACCTACTACATGAATAGTATCTTCTGACAATCCGTAAAGTTCTACTATTTCTTTCTTTTGAGATACACTTAAGGCCATTACACCTTCCAAATATTTGCAACCACTTAATACTTTTTCTCTGAGATGATCACATTTTCTAAATTGTCTTATATCTGAACCGTGACATGATGCAACTATAGGTATTTCGGGAAAATTTCTTTTTACGAGTGAAGTTAATATCCATAAATGATGGCTATGGATAATATCAGGTTTGTATTCTGAAATAACTTTTTTGAGCTTAGCTTTAAAAACAGATTCGTATTCTTGGATTTCTTCATCTGAAAGATCACAGAACTTTTTACTCTCATACGACATAACATCACTCATACCAACTATTTGATAAGATATATCATGCCCGTTAAAATGAATAAATTCCCGTTTATCTTTCGGAATAACTTCAATACCAGGTATATCTTTTGAATGCAGACCTGCTAAAAGGAAATTATCATGTTCGTTCTCTTCTGACTCCTTCAACATTGCTTGAATATAATATCCGCTGCCTGTCGAATCAGGTCTCTGACTTAAAATGTGAAGTATTTTTAACTTATTTTCTTTCATTGATGAAAAACTATTCGTTCTATTTTTGATACATTTTTTGAGCTATTTCCATCATTCTCTTCTGAACTTCAGCCATTTCTTCTTCACTCAAGTTCTTTACTTTTTCTTCCCACTTCTTACCCCATTCTTCCATTTCTTTGGTCATTTTTGCCATTTCATCATCAAGCCCTTCAGTTTCACCTTTAGTAGCCTTCTGCATAAGTGGAGTAAATTTTTCGATCATCTTTTCATATTGACTGAGCATTATGTCAACATCACTTGTTTTACCACAACTAATAATAGACATTGTTACAACAAGCAATAGGATCAACATTGCACTACTGATTTTCTTAAACATCTTCGACTCCTGTACTTTTTATTTTTTTATGACTATGAATAATAGTTCCATTCTAAAAATAAATCAAGCAAAGAAAAAAGGGACAAACTGAGTTTTGTCCCTTTATAATTTTTATGAATCGAATATCCATAAATGGATTTAAACTAAGAAATTCAAGGATGATTTGCAGGGGCTTAAAACATTAAGCCCATCAAAACAAAACGACCTGACGCAGAAGTTCAAAGTTTAAGAACATTTAGAATACCCA
This sequence comes from Candidatus Delongbacteria bacterium, assembly GCA_027858795.1. The sequence continues at coordinate 4,717 of JAQICF010000151.1, forward strand.
CAGCTTAGACATGTCATACACCCTTCCTGCATGATCAATCCACCATTGCATTTAGGACAGATCGCTCCACCTTTTACGGCAGAATTCTTCGGCTTATCACCCTTTTGAGTTTCAGCCTTATCACCATAGTATCTTTTCAAAATCTTACCAATTGCATCAGGCATTGAAAGAATTTGCTCTCCATTATGCCAAACAGGTGCTGGTCCGCTTATACCAATAAGCTGCTTTTCTATGACATTAATATCAACACCTGACCTTAATGACAATGAGACCATCCGACTGATCGCTTCACTCATAGCGGCTGCATTTCCACCAGCTTTACCTATAGACGCAAATACTTCAAAAGGTTTCCCTTCATTGGTATTAACCGTAACGTACATAACTCCTTCACCGGTATTGACCTTGTAAGTTTTACCTTCCATTACATCAGGTCTGCCCATTGGCTTATATCCGTTTTCTTTAGCTTCTGCTTTTCTATCTTCATTTGTTTTAGTACCACTATTTAATACCTGATAAGGACGACATCCGTCTCTATAAACTGTTATACCTTTACACGCTGATTCGTATGCTTGAAGATATGCATCCTTGATTTCTTCTTTTGTTGCTGTATTATCAAAATTAACTGTCTTACTTATTGAACTATCAACATATTCTTGAAAACCTGATTGCATCGCAACATGGTAGTAAGGTGAAATTTCCTGTGAAGTTACAAATATATTTTTTAAGTCTTGAGGAATCTCATCAATATTCTCTAATCTTCCAACTTCTGATATCTTTTCCATAAGTTCTTCTGTATAAATTCCTCTGTCAACTAATGCTTCTTTTAAAATTGGGTTTACATAAAGAAATTTATTATCATCCATAACTTGCTTCACGTATACTAATGCAAAATTAGGCTCAATACCACCGGAAGTTTCTGC
>JAQICF010000006.1 GCA_027858795.1 Candidatus Delongbacteria bacterium
AATGCAAATAATCTAATGTAACTTAGAATATCTCCGAATAATCCTGTAATATCATACAATTCCCAAAGACCTTTTCCAATTCTTACAAATATATTTGCTTTTGGATCATTGAATAATAATATCATTGCAACACCGACTAAAGCAGTTTTCCCTGATATACCCGCAATAGTCTCTAAATAAGTCAAAGGTTCTATTGCTTCTGCAGTCATACCTAAATAACCAAGTATTGCCTTAACACTCATACCAAGAAGACTAAGAAGTAATACCATCCAGCCAAAGGTTGAAATAGAATACATCCATCCTTTTTGCCTTATTGCGTTTGCTGCTCTGATTATCATTCCAAATAGGATCTGTACAACTCCAAGTCCTAGAGCCAACCAGAACATATCATTACTATCAAGGAACATATCTTTGAACTTCCAATCAATGATCTTAAGATCAACACCGAAGACAGTTCCACCTATAGCTCCCATTATTATCGTCATGAGTCCAAAAAATTGGCCGAGGGTCAAAAGTGGTTTAAATTCTTTAGAAATCTTAAACTTAAGAATGGTCATCGCAAGAACAATTACAAGCCCGTATCCAGTATCTCCAAGACAAAAACCAAAGAACAGCATGAAGAAAGGTGCAAAATACATTGTAAGATCTATCTCGGTATAGGAAGGTAATGAGAATAATTTTCCAATTGGTTCGAACATTTCTGCAAACCAGTTATTTTTAATCTTTATTGGTATGTTAGCTATTTCTTCTTCTGTAGGTTCACCTTCTAGGAATAATGTATTATTCGATTTTAGAAACTCTACCATTTTAGCAGAATCAGTTTCAGGTATCCAGCCTTCTACAACTATAAGTCTACCTTCAGCTTCTTTAGCACCCTGAGCTTGAATCTGCTCAAATTCCTTTTTGTTTTCTATGTCGTTTTTTAAATCAGTGATAAATTTAATATCTTCAGCAGCATGTTTATCTAATTGTGCATTATCTAATTTTATCTGACCACGGATTTTTTTAATCTCTAATTTAAGTTCAGATAAAGATCTATCAGGTAATTTAAATTCATCTGCTTTGATATCAATATCTTCACCTTTCTTAGCAAATACAACAAAATTAACAATGATATTTCTTCGTGAAATGATCTCGATCGCATAATCATTAAGCCATTCATCATTAAACGCTTTTTCAGAGCATGTATAAAATCTCATCTGAATATCTGCTTCAGACAATTTATTCACTGAGGAAATCGAGAAATCACCCCAGGGTTCCAGAGAATGCAATTCTTTATTTAAGACATGACATTGCTGTAAGTTTTGATCAATGTCCAATAAAAGCTTATCTACATCTTCGATCAACTCCAGTGGATCTATAGTTCTTTCTACTTCTTTAGCTACTTTACCTCTTGATTTAAAGACCTTAATAGTATGCTCGATCCTTCTTATCAAATTTATCTTATTACGAATCTCATCAGCAACTTCATCAGTTCTTTCTATCACATGAACGACACCTATATCCTGAAGCTCGTTTAAGAATTTATCATATTCTCGGTGATATATCAGGAATGAATACTTTTTCATTGGTATTATCATGCTTCTACCTCCATTGCCTGACGATTCTTAACTATCTTCTGAGAAGACTTAGAGAGGTTCTCTTCATCTTCCATGAATCTTTTTATCTTTAATATCGCTTCTTCAAATCCCGGTATCTGTACCTTTTCATATAGATTTACTTTCTGGGTCGTTTTTCTACGAGCATGTTCAAGTAATGCTGTTTTCACGAAGAATAATTCTCTTTCGATCGCAATACTGACAAGGTTCTTCAATATTGCAATTCCATCAGGAAACCATTCAGGTGAATCGAAAAGGCTATACTTTTTTACACTGAAGATTATTTCATCCAGAATTGGTATTTTCACACCGGCGATCTTTTTGATAGATAATACAACATCTTCTACTGATAAGAGTTCTTTATCAAATTCATTCCAAAGACCTACCATACTATCATAAGTTCTCATTTCAGAATTAAGATTAGCATCAAGTTCATTAGCTTTACTTTTTGCTTTCTTAACTTCCATTCTTAGAGCAGATTCCTTATTTTTTATAGTCGGTAAAGCTCTAACCCTGATCTTCAATTGCTTATCGAGTTGTTGAAGCGCTATTTTATTATACTGAAATTTTATAGCCATTTTTTATACTCAGATTTTAATTTACAGGATTATTTCTTAGGCCAATATTTTTGAACTAATTCATCCTTGATACCAAGCTCTGCTTTCTCGAAATACTCTCCGAAAAGTTTCCAACCTGTATCAAGCATACTATCGATATCCACATTCACATCTATTGCAAGTAGATCATTAGAATAACCTTTTGCGAACTTTAGTGTTCTTTCATCATAGTCATTCAGATCAAAACCATTTTCAAGTTTTGTTTTAGCATTTGCCGCATCTGCAAATATTCTGATAGCAGCGTTCATGACCTGTGGATGATCCTCTCTTGTTTGCTTACCGATAACAAGCTGTTTTAATCTTGATAAACTTCTGAAAGGATCAATGATAACCTTACCGATATCAGTATCTCTTCTTAGGAATAACTGACCTTCAGTAATATAGCCTGTGTTATCAGGAATTGCGTGAGTAATATCTCCACCTGATAAAGTTGTTACAGCTATAATAGTTATTGAACCACCTTCCGGGAATTGAACTGCTTTTTCGTAGATCTTTGCAAGATCACTATAAAGTGAACCAGGCATACTGTCCTTTGAAGGAATTTGATCCATACGGTTTGATACGATACTTAAAGCATCAGCATAAAGAGTCATATCTGTCAACAATACCAATACTTTTTGATTTTTTTCATGTGCAAAATATTCAGCTGTAGTTAGTGCCATATCCGGTACTAAAAGTCTCTCTACAGGAGGATCTTCAGTTGTATTGATAAAACTGATAATTCTGTCCAATGCACCTGCATTATCAAATACATTTTTAAAGAAAAGATAATCATCATTTGATAATCCCATTCCACCAAGAATGATCTTATCAGCTTTTGCTCTTAATGCAACCATTGCCATTACCTGGTTAAATGGTTGATCGGGATCAGCAAAGAAAGGTATTTTTTGACCCGTAACAAGTGTGTTATTCAAGTCAATACCTGCAATTCCGGTTGGAATAATATCAGATGGTTGCTTTCTTCTTACTGGGTTTACTGAAGGACCACCGATCTCAACTTCTTTACCTTCAACACTTGGTCCACCATCAATTGGTTCACCGTAAGCATTGAAAAATCTTCCTGCTAATTCCTCTCCAACTTTTAAAGAAGGTGCTTTACCCATGAAAACAACCTCTGCATTTGTTGGAATTCCTTCAGTACCTGAGAAGATCTGAAGAGTTACATCGTCACCCTGGATCTTTACTACCTGAGCTAAACGCCCGTTTACAGTAGCGATCTCTTCATAACCAATGCCTGATGCTTTTAATGAGCAAGTTGCTTTGGTTATCTGAGTGATCTTTGTATATATTTTTTGAAAAGCTGTTGTTTCCATTATACCGCCTTTCTTTCATTAATTTTAGTTTCAATTTCTTTAAGATAACCATTAAACTTTTCTGATTCATACTCTGAATAATTCATTTGCTTAAATGTGTTGATTATTGACTTGAAATAAGGATTAACTTCTTCAAAAGAATCAAATTTAAAATCAGTATTATAGACCTTAAGCACTTGTTCGAGCATAAATTTTTGTCTGTCTAAGTGTGAAGATTTATCAATAGCATCATAAGCATCTTGTTGAAGAAATACGAAGTCAATAACTTCAGCTTTCCAATATCTTAAATGATAATCAATTGGAACACCATCATCACCTAGAATATTGATCTGCTCTGAAGCTTCTCTACCTCTCAGTAAAATATCTTTTACCAATGTTACATTATCAACCCAGTCTTCTGAGATCGTTTTCTTTAGGTAATCTTGTATCTCAGGATACTCTAAGTACTTTGAATAACTGTCGATTGGATCAATTGCAGGATATCTCTTACTATCTGCTCTGTCCTGGTTAAGTGCATAGAAACATCTCGCAGCTTTCTTTGTGGATTCTGTCACAGGTTCTTTCAGGTTGCCACCTGCCGGAGATACTGTTCCCAAGAATGTTATTGATCCTGATTCGGGTTCTTTTGTATCAGGGTTTAGTTGATTCAGGTATACGAATCCTGCTCTTGCATAGAAGTTTGAAATAATTGCTGGAAGATCCATAGGAAATGCATCTGGTCCCGGTAATTCTTCCATTCTATTTGACATCTCTCTTAAAGCCTGTGCCCATCTTGAGGTAGAATCAGCAAGTAATAACACTTTTAATCCCATAGCTCTGTAATATTCGGCAATAGTCATTCCAGTATAAACTGAAGCTTCCCTTGCCGCAACAGGCATATTTGATGTGTTACATATTATTGTAGTTCTCTCCATCAATTTTCTTCCTGTTCTAGGATCTTCAAGTTCAGGAAACTCTGTAAATATCTCTACTACCTCATTTGCTCTCTCTCCACATGCAGTTATAATGATCATATCTGCGTCAGCCTGTTGAGATACTGCATGCTGAAGAACAGTTTTACCTGCACCAAATGGTCCCGGTACGAATCCTGTTCCGCCTACTGCCAATGGATTCAATGTATCAATTGTTCGAACACCTGTTTCCATGATCTTGAAAGGTCTTGGTTTTTGAGAATAAGCTTTGATAGGGACTTTTACAGGCCATTTTTGCATCATTGTCACTTCATGATCTTTACCTTTACTATCAGTTACAACTGCAACTACATCTTTAGTCTTATATGTTCCATTTTCTGCCAATGATTTTACAGTGAAAAATCCTTCGAATTTAAAAGGTACCATGATCTTGTGCGGCATCCATCCTTCAAGAATTTCACCAAGCCAACTTCCAGCCTCTACTTTATCACCAATTTTTGCGATCTGTGTAAATTCCCATTCAGCATCATCGTTCAATGCAGCTGTATAATCACCTCTTTTCAGGAAAACACCTTTCATCTTATCAAGGTCATTCTGAAGACCGTCATAGTTCTTTGATAAGATCCCGGGACCCAAGGTAACTTCGAGCATATGATTCATAAATTCTGCATCTGTTCCAACTTTTAATCCCCTTGTACTTTCAAATACTTGAGTATATGCTTTTTTCCCTATGATCTTTATAACCTCAGCCATCAGTTCAACACCGGGTATTTTTATAAAACATATCTCGTTCTGAGAAACGGGTCCGTCAGCCTCGACAATAACAAGATTGGCAATTATTCCTACTACTTTTCCTTTTGTAGCCATCTTTTACCCTTTATTATTTTTAATTATTTTTTTCCTTTAAATTCTTCCGGAAACTCGTAACCTGTTTCCAGATCTTTAATGAATTTTTCAAATAGCTCTTTGCCAGTAGCTGGATCTAAGCCGATCCATCTTTCTATCATTTCTAACTTGATATAATAAGAAATCAATTTTTCTATTGTGAAGTAATTGAAGAATGTACTTTCATCAAGCCAATTCCATTTGATCAGATCAATGGCTTTTTCTCTCTGTAAAAGATCTTCTATTTCGAATATTGTTAATAATTGTTCGATATAGGGATATTCCGCACTTAATCCAAAATCTCTGGAAGAGTTTTTAGCAATTGCTCCTGAAACGTGATTGAAGTCTATCAATTCATCCTCAACAGGCAATTCGTATTTCCTGCAGTTCAATGCGGAAAATATATTCTTAAAGTTAAGTTCCATTTCAAACCATTCACGAACAAATTCATTCTTATTTGTCAATATGAAATCATAATATAACTGAGTTAATCTTTTCTTATCAACTTCATTGTCAAATTCTTCATCATGATATTCAATGATAAACTCCTTTATATAATCAACTACATTGATCGGCTCTTCTAAAGCTTCTTCGATCTCTACTTGATTATATACTCCGCCTTCAATAAAATCATGCGAATGTTGTATCATCGCTCTGAATAAATTTTCATTATCGATTTTGTATTTGAACAAATTGAAATGTTTGTAATTATCTTTATCTACATACTCTTCCATATCTGAAAGGAAGTCTGTTGTTCCATAAGATAATTTTGTATCATCAAGCGTGATATTTGGAAGACCTGCTACTAAACAATAATAGTTTTGTGGCATTTCTATTCTCCTTCGAACAGTAAAGTAATAGTTTTTGGTCTTAAATATCTTTTGAAGAAATTTGCAAAATCATCATCTGTAAAGCTCATTTTGTAACTTCCGTCAGCAGGACCGATCTTGAATCCGTTAGCCATTTCACTGTTTAAGCTCACTACAAGTTCACCCTTCAATAACTTACCTGCATTGCTTTTCAAATATTCAGCAAGGTCTGATTTTTTATCATCAGGTAAGATAACTTCCAGATCCATACTACCTTCCGAAGATAAGCTCTTGATAGATGTTTCGATCAATCCCTTTACAAATTCATTGTCATCCATAGCAATTTTAACATTTTCACTTATTACACCAGTTGTGATAACATCAGTGATCTTTTGCTTAACTTCGCTTAAAGCTTGTTTAGCTGCAAGTTTCATTTCAGATTCGCCGTTTCTTTTGATCTCATCTGATTTCTTATTTGCAGCTTCAATGATCTTCTTTGCTTCGTTTTGGGCGTTATTTAATTCTTTTTCAGCTTTCGCTTTAGCCTCTTTAACAATGTTCTCCGCTTCGATCTTAGCTTTTTCAACGCCTTCGGAATAGATCTTTTCAGTTAATTCCTGAAGTTTCTTTTCCATCAAATTCTCCATTTATTTTTATTTTATCTTTTTTCTGTATAGTCGTCCTACAAGGGCGTCTCTTTTTCTCGTCTAAAGTTTGAAATAATCAATACTCAAGTATCATTTTATCACACTACTTCACACGCGAGTGTAAATTTAGGTTTTTTTTAAATATCTTGTCAAGTTATTTTTTTATATATTTATATAACTGTTAAAAATTTTACAAGTAATTATATTATTATTATTTTATGATTTACACATTATTTAAATATGTATAATATTATCTTCTGAAAGTTTTCGCATCGAAGCATATCATATTATCTATATATATACATAATATAAACGATGCAAGCGATCCAATGAAAAATCTTCTAACACAAAAAGGCAAATACTTGATTTGCCTTTTTATAAATTGGATATTTTAGATTTTATTTTGTTGGATTTATCGCAACAACATAATAGAATTTTTTGTTGGCAGCAGGTGTTGCAGTTGACCATTCTTCACCGTTAAATGCTCCCGATTCATCAAGCAAGAATGTTCCATAAGGATCTTCAGATGAATAAACTAAATATCCTGTTGATCCAAGTACTGGGTCCCAATTTAATTTAATGGAATTTCCGACAATTGATGTGATTACATTTTCCGGAGCAGAAAGTATCGCAACTTCAAATTCAACAGGTATAACATAACTTGGTGTGTCTGGATCATTAGAGGTTATAGTTATATCTGCATAATATTTATTGGCATCTAGTCCATCACTATTACATATTGCTGTTATTTCTAATGAATCGTTATATGTAATCGTTCCATTATTGGGTAATACACTTAACCACTTTATACCGGGTATTATTTTAACTGCTAAGAAATTCTTTAAGTATGATGTATTATAACAAACCTGAGTACCGTCAGTACCATCAATATTCTCAATTCCTACTGTTTTGTTTGCTACATCATTTATTGTGTTATATTGGTATTCAATAGACCCATCACTATTTAAAATAATCTGGAAAGTATTTTCTGTGATTTCATTCCAATTAATCACACTTTGGTACTGAACAATAAATCTGTCATTTAAAGCATCTTGGTAGTAGTAAATATCCCCTTGAGTACCTGGATCAAGATCTGCCCAGTATCCTGCTAACAAACCATTTGGAGTTGCAGCATAAGGTAACATAGTATTATTGTATTGAATATCCAATACATCGAAATTCAAATAACCATTGGAATAGGCTCTTACTGAATCATACTCTACACCATAAAATTCAAAACTAAAACCTAAAGGTATATTGTCTGAAGCAGACGCATATACTAAATTCATATTTGTACCTATAGAACTAATATCGTACCAATCATAAGTAGGACCGGATGGTTCGTCACTATCTTTCCAAAAATAACCATAGGAATCAGGACCACCATCACCTTTATAAACATAACTATTGTGATAATCAATGCTGATCGAATAATCAAGGTCACTTATTCCATAATTAAATATGTTAAACGTATCATTAGTGATGTTACCTAAATATGATTTCGTTATAAGTGAGTCGTTTTGTGAGATATAGATGTCAGGACCTACACCTTGTCCGGTAACAGTAATACTATCAGTTAGGTTTGAAGCATCTGATGTAATAATTGATATAAACCCGTTGTACTGTTGCGACATTGCAGGTTCAAATAATAGATTAAATACTATGCTATCCAACGGATTTATCTCAAAAGACAATGAATCAATCCCTTTCACCTTCATGTTAGTGTTTTTGATAGCCTCAGTTACTGTGTATCCGTCAATTGTATTAATTTGACCTCCCATAACTTCTACGCTATCAAGATTTGATACTATGAATGTTTGGTTAGAATTTTCTCCAACAGGCACATTTCCATAGTCTAAAGAATTTGTCGATATATCATAAATGCCACCAAGCGATTCACATGCAAACTTAATTGCTAAACCACTTTTTAAATATGCAACGTCCTTCACAACCTGCAACCCGTCTGTTCCTAAATCATTCTCAATCCCTACAGTATAATTCGATGGGAGACTATTAATTGAAGAATACTGAAAAAGAATATCTCCACCCGAATAAAGCATTATTTGAAAAGAATGTGCATTGAACATAGCATTTATGTAATTCTGATATTGTATTACAAATCTATCATTCGCTGAATCATAATAATAGTAAACTTTACCTATCGGAGAGAAAGAATCAGGTTCAAGATCAGCCCAAAAAGGTGCAATAATATTATTGGGTTCAGTCACATCTGGTATTGCTGTTGGTACATTTCCTGTGGAAGTAGTTGTAAATGATATATATCCATTCGAACAAATTTTTACTGAATTGTAAGTACTGCCATAAAACTCGAAATCAAAACCCAATGATACAGAAGATGATATTTCATTATCTAAAAGTGTCAGTGGTGTTCCTATACCTGAAATATCATACCAGTCAAATATTGGACCATCAACGTCATCACTATCGATCCAAGAATAACCATATGAATCAGGGCCACCCGATCCTTTGCTTCCACTTATTTGTGAAAATAATGGAAACACAAAAGATATTAAAACCATTAAAATGAATAATCTTTTCATTGTTAGTCTCCCCCTATTAAATTTTTTTTAGTTATTATTATGTAATACCATTGTACCAAATAAAATCAATAAAAACAATTGATAAAAAATATAAAAAAAGCGACTTTTAAAAAGTCGCTTTTTTATACAGCAAATAGAAATTAGTTCTTAAAAAGATCGTCGAATGCTCCACTCAAATCATCATGTTTACCTGCCATACCTCCGGTCCATTGATAATTATTATTAAGTCCTCTCAAAAGGACACCATCTTGTTCCGGACCTGATCCCCAACCTGTACCTGCACTAAAGTCTTCATCATAAAATCTTTTATCTTGTATGAAGACAATACCTACTTCACTACTTCCATTATCAATAGAATTGGAACCTGTCGTTTCTCCCTGCGCACCAATGATCATACTTCCAATATTATAAATACCAAGATCTGAATTTCCTGATTCTACTCCAAGATCTCCTGTACCTAAATAAAATCCAGCTGTCATGAACATAAAACCATCTACAGCTCCTGTGAAGTCTAGTTGATTACTTCTTCCGCCGGCAGGATCTTCATAATCTTCAATATTTGCTGCTGTCAACGCTAAACCGGACATAACACTTAGATGAGCATCCGGGTAAATATCGTACATTTGTTCGTACATATCGGACAACATTGCCAATGTTGGATCAGCTAATTGATCTGCCTCATAATTCTCATAAAACAATCTCAACGATTCAAGTTCAGTCAAATAAAGATCGTCAGTGACTTTAACAATATCTTCTTCAGTAATCAATGAGAAAGTATCACTACTATTTCCAGATATTGAAACTGCTCCAAACTCAGTAGGAACAGCAATAGCTTGAACACCATTTCCAGAAACTTCCACTGTCTCCACCAAAGTAGAAGTTGTGCTATTAGCATTATTTACTGTTATTATAGAAATCTCTGCTTTTGTAATCAACTCCCCATCAGTTCCTGTTTCCGTTCCTAGCACAATTCCTATTTCAGAACCTGTTGGATATAGTACTGCTCCATTGATATCAGTTAAAGATGAAGATAATAAATAAATACCAGTTGGAGATGATGATGAGTTTGCAACAACAGCATCCCAAGACCATACCAAATTATCTACATCAAGATCTTCCATATGATCCCAACCTCCAAGCACTGAACCATTAACTGCTGCTGCTGCTTCAGCTTCGTCTGCAAATTGACCTTCCGCATATAATCCCTGATCGAAATCATATAATCCTGAAGTAAATAGAGAATTTTTGTATATTGATGCTTCGTCAGATGCTGAATGTATTTGACCATAAAATTTAGGCCCTACCGGAATACCACCGGTCGCTCCACTTCCTGTTTGAGTTTGATAGTCGAATCTTACTTGCTCAGAAAAATAGCTGTGTCCGAATCTATAGTCATAATCCTTATAAACACCTTTTCTACCATTAAATCCTGATGACCACATAGTGTTTATGATACCTTCGTTATATTGCAGCCATGCACAATCTACAGTTTTAAAATTATATAATTTAGACATTATGACTCTATAAGTTTCATTTGTTTTACTGTCAACAGCCCAAGTATCCATAACCCATACAGCTGCACCTGCTTTATCAACTCTCTCTCCCTTGTATCTAAGCAGATAAAGAGTATATGTTTCACTTGAGTTAGGATAATTTAGAACAACTTTTTCAGATGATGAATTAAGATAAAATTTATTATCCTTAGCGACTCCGTTACACACTTCAGGCAAATAGCCTAAAGCATATACATTCTCCATAGTTGCTTCATGTCCTTCAGTATCATGATATGAAGCATCTATTATCGCATCCCAATTTTCTGTGTATCCTGCAGCATCTGTGTCTGCCATCCAATCATACCAGTCATCACCTGTTTCCGTTGAATCTTGTTGGACTTTATTAACATCTATATCTGAATCACCACCGATACCACCCATGCCTCCGTATAATGCATTATAGTCATGATTACCATTATCTTTACCATTTATGGCTTCAACGAATAATCCCGAGTTATAATCGCCACTATACGAGTATTTTGCTTCTTCTGTAGGAATGTAGTAATAAGGCCATGCTATTCTTGTCGCAGGCTCCTGTGCTGTCCACCACTGAACAGAGTAGTTTGAACCACTTTCAGCAGCCCAGTACAATCTCACCCTTTCAAGTTCACTTTGAGTGGACTTAGTCATGTAACTGGTTACAACAAAAAAACCTGATGCCATGATCAATAGAACCGTAATAATCATGATAGCCATCACTAGACCAACACCTTTTTTATTTAAATTTTTCATAATGTACCTCCTTGAGGAATTTAGTTTGTTTTATTGATATGTAAATTCTGCTGGATTAAAACCGTACCCATATGGGTCATGTCTGCAATAAGCTACAGTATTGATTGATACTTCTTCAGCACTACCCAATGTCAGTTTGAAATCAATATTTGCATACACATAATTACCCTCCAGATGTGGCTGAACAAACAAATAAACGATACTGTTAATATTTTCCGCATTAGCCCCAATGAAAGGAATCTCAATATCATTTCGAGTTATTCTCATTCTATAACCATTCTCAGTGGCTTCACCATTAAATCCCCATTTTACCACAGAACTGTCAGTTCCTACTATTGAAAATTTACGATCTGCCGAAGAATTGTTGCCAAGAGCTATATAAACGCCTTCATGAATATCTCTAGTAAGCATATTTAAAATTCTAGTCGCATTTGTATGAGCAAATGTTTGATTAACACTTTTGTTCATTATTGTATTTGATTGAGCAATAAAATACATAATACCAATGCCCATAATCGCAAAAATAGTAGCTGTTACTAAAACTTCTATTAAGGTAAATCCTTTCTTCTTCATGATACAACACTCCCACTATTTTATAGGTTCATTTGTAAACATTACCATGTAAAGTGACTTATCCGAATAATTTTCAACATGTGCCTTATCCCAACTAGCTCTTGCAACCACAACAACAAGGTTGGTAGCAGGATCCGGTGTAACCACATTTGTTAAATCAAATTCTAACCAGTAATTTTGAGAAACTCCACCGCCAACATATCTAGTCACTTGCTTTGGTACAAATTCCACCAAATCATTTCCAGTTTCGCTGGTTCCGATAAATTGTCTTACTTCGTCTATTTCGTCTCTTCTCTGTATTCCTTCGAAGTACAAATTTATTATTGATGTGGCATTGATCCTATGAGTATTATCCATTACAATACCGTTGGCAACAACGAAACTATACATCAATGAAGTAATACCTATTGCCAATATCAACGCAGAAACCAGTAATTCTATAAGAGTCATACCTTTCTTCATCTTTTTACCACCTCACTTTTAATTTACAAATGCAATACTCTTGCATCCACTCACCGTAATATTATTGTTTTTAAATCTTTTTTCCCTAAAATACTTTGATCGTTGAACCATCAAAGCAATAAAATCAAGCTTTTGGTTTTTCATCCTTATATGCTTTCCTCCCGGTTAAATTTCGTTTTTCATCCTTAATCTATCTACTAGCTCAACATATATAATATAACGTTTATATTCGATTAAGTCAACAATAAAATAAATTATTCCTGACTCATTTTGTTTCTAACTTAGGTAAAATGGTATTCCTAATTCTGGTAACATGTACTCTTAATTTATGTAAGCATCGAATAATTCTTCTAATGACTTCAATAGTTTTTCAATATAAATAGGAACTGTTTTTGCGTAAATATCAAGTCCTATTATCGCGTTAACAGTTGAATCTGTTTTAGATGCATCTCTTAATCTGTTTGCGATCGCTCCGTTCATTATTCCGATATCTTTGTATATTTTTTTCAACCCTTTAAGACTAAAATCAGATTCTCCTGTCTTTTGGTTCCTAAAATGCTGTGCTAAAAAATACATTGATGTTGCTCTATATATCGTTGAGTCCCTATCAGAAAATGGTAAGTGAAAAAATGCCATCGGTTTAAAATAAGCACTGATCGGGCATCCTGAAACAGCTGACACCAATCCCATCATTGATCCAACAGCTTTCTGAACACTTGTTTGTTTGGAAATAATTTTTTGATCCAGAGATACTTCAACAAACACATCATCAAATGATCTCATCCCATCAAAATATTTTACCAGATTAACCAGAGATACCGCCATAGGACAATGAGTATCTTCGTGAACACTTGAAGGACAGTTCGGGCATTGATGATAATTCAACAACGTCCAATGTGGTAAATTAATCGGTTTTTCACCTTTTAATTCAAAATTATCTTTATCCCACTCAAATTCAAATACTTTTTCTCTACCATCATCGAACTTGTAGGTGTATGTTATCTTCTTCAAATGCTATCCTTACGTGGTGGTTCATTCATATACATTTATGTACTCTACGTTCTCGTTCTATCATATACATTAACTTTTACAATTGATAAAATAGAACAATAAACAGATAAAGTAAAGGATATTATTTTGATTTTTCACGGATCTTTTTAAAAAATTCTAGCATTAACTCTCTGATCTCAGCTTCCATTATTCCACCGAAAACTTCAACTTTTTTATATAAATTCAGATCTTTAACTCCATTATACTTCGTTTCCATAAAACCCATTCTCGGATCAGCAACTCCATAAACTATTCTGCTAACTCTACTCAATAAGATCGCTCCTGTGCACATCATGCAGGGTTCAACTGTAACATACAATGTGCAATCTATCAAACGCCAATTATCCTGATGATTTTCAGCTGAAGTTAAAGCTATCATCTCTGCATGAGCAGTAGCATCTCTGAGTAATTCAACCTGATTATACCCTTCTCCGATCACAACCCCATCTTTCACGATAACAGCACCGATCGGGACTTCCCCCTGCTTATAAGCTTCTAAGCCTAATCTGAAAGCTTTACGCATAAAATATTCATCATTCTTTTCAATTATCAATTATCAATTCTCCATTATCAATTGTTACAACCGGTACTCGTCCCATAATTTTATCAATGCGTCGCTATTTCCGACACTGAAAAGGTTTAAATATTCAGGATCATCATAGATAGTTTCTTTCATTATTTCATAAAAACTTGTACCAAATGAATTTCTCATCTCATCAATTATATCTTTTTCGATCTTTTTCATAAAATGAATATGAAAATACAATCCCATTGGTTGATAAGATGTCAGCCATCTTTTCATAAATGTTGCGAACCATTTTCTAAGTGAAATAATAAAATCTTCAGCTTTGTTTTTAGCTATCGCAATATCCACATTATCTCTGTACATGAGATGCAATTCTATCTTTTTTGAAAATAATGTAGTCTGATCTATGAACATTTTAATATCCTGTTCAAATTCTGTTGTAAATTCAAGAGTTTCAGAGATTGTAATTAATTTTTCAATCTTAGCTATTATTGCTTTTAACTGCTCTTCTGACTGAGATGCAAATCCCTTTCCTTTGAAAACATATTCATGAAATAAATGTTTTGTTACAAATTCACTATGACCTTTTAAATTCTCTGGGTTTAAATAATCTCCAAAATGTATTTCATCTAACATCTTTATAATTTCATCTATTTCTTCTTTAGCAGCAAATTCAGTGATCTTTTCATTATTGAATATTTTGTATGCGATCTCAAACAGGTTCTCTGTAAAACTTGCAGGATGAATATGTCCAGCATCTCCCCAATCGGTTATCATAAAACCTTTCGCTGATATCAAGTCAGCTCTTTCTTTCATTAGTTGAAAATTCTTCACCGCAAAATCATATCTCGGGAAAAAACTTTTCCATGTATTTATTCCGGGACAAACAAGTGTATTATTACCTAATTCTTTGTATGTATCAGGCATTTCTGCAAAACCGTAGTTCCAATAGCAAAGTATCGCATTTTTTCCGAGTTTTTCCATAACTTCAGGGTTATTCTCAACCATATCTCCCCAAAGTATAATATTTTTATCAAATGTGCTGGCAATTTCTTTCAATTTTAGAATATGATCCATAAAGATTTCATCCTTCATTGATCCTTGCTCCAACAGATGCTTACTCTTTCCCGATGCCATATCATAGACTTCGTCTCCACCAATATGAATATGTTCAGATGAAAAAGCCTCTGAAGCTGACTTATAGAGATCTGTAATAAACTTGTAAGTTTCATCGCTAATACTTAACGACCATTTTTTTTCTGATTCACAAATATTATCATATTCCGGATGCTTAAGGATATGGAACATATGTCCGAATGATTGTATCAGCGGAATTATTTCTATTGAAAACTCTTTAGCATAAACATCTAACTCTTTAAATTCTTCAATAGTGTATCCATCTGATTCTGAACCGATCTTTGGATGACCGGGTATTTTAAATACGTGTTCGATGTTATAAAAAATAGTGTCGTAACCTGTCTTTGATAAATTTTTTATCATTTTCTTCATTCTGCTGATAGTTGGAACTCTAAAACGAGAAATATCTATCATACATGCTTTTATATTTATCTTATTCATAATTTTACCTTTTTCCAATATTGAATTACTCTAATTTACGATTTAATCCTTTAATTATCAATTGTCCATTGTAAATTATCAATTATTTATAATTATTCTATTGCATTGAACTTTCAGATGTTTTATATTTCAAATTCATCATTTTTATTAGATAAATTTCAAGGAGTTAAAATGGCTAAAATTGTACACGAAGCAAATATTAAAGAACTTGAGCTTTTCAACAAAGGTAAAGTTCGTGAAATTTATTCTTTTCAGGAAGATAAATTACTCATCGTGACTTCTGATAGGATCAGCGCATTTGATGTTATTATGGACCAGGGCATTCCTGAGAAAGGCAAAGTTTTAACAAAAATAGCCAATTTTTGGTTTGAGAAATTTAAACCAATTATTAAAAATCATATAATTTCAACTGACCCAATAAAAGATTTTCCTGAATTACAACCTTTTGCGGATGTTATTGAAGGTAGATCAATAGTAGTTCACAAGTGTAATCCTTTACCTATTGAAGCAATTGTAAGAGGATACCTTGCAGGATCAGGTCTTAAAGAATATGGTAAATTTGGAACGGTTTGCGGTATTGAACTACCTGATGGATTAGTAAATTCTTCAAAATTACCTGAAGCGATCTTTACTCCTTCAACCAAAGCAGAGCAAGGTTTTCACGATGAAAATATTTCATTTGAAGAAATGAAAAAAATAATTGATCCGGAATTAGCTGAAAAAGTAAAAAAGATCAGTTTAGATCTCTATAAAGCCGGTAACGAATATGCTGCAACGAAAGGAATAATCATTGCTGATACTAAATTTGAATTTGGTCTTCTGGGTGATGAGCTAATCCTTATTGATGAAGTTCTAACACCGGATTCTTCAAGATTCTGGCCAGCTGATGATTATGCAGAAGGTAAAAGTCAAAAAAGTTTTGACAAGCAGTACCTTAGAGATTATTTACAGGGGTTAGTCGATAACGGAAAGTGGGACAAAAATTCACCTGCACCAACATTACCTGAGGAAGTTACTGAAACAACTGCTAAAAAATATAACGAAGTACTAAAAAAACTATTGTAGGTTTTAATGAAAATAATAATAACTTATTGTGGGTTTTTATGGAAATAATAAATAAAGAAAAATATTCAATATTAAAACCATCAGTTGATCTTATTGATGACAATGCTAAGAATTTCATCCTGGAATGTGAGATCGAGATCGCAAAACATAATACTGAAATTTATGTTATCGACTTTGAATCAGTCAAGCAGGTCGCGTCACCTGTTATCGCATTTTTTGTGTCAACTTTTTGCACAGAAAAGAATAGTTACTATTGTATCAATGCTAACTCATCCATATTAGATGTCTTTAGAATGATGCAGATCGATAAATGTCTGAAGATAATAGATTCACTTGATGAGATAAAAATACATAAAACTTAAAAACAACTAATTATTTATTTAAAGTCGGAATTTTCCGACTTTTTCATTAGAATAAATTACCTTGACAATGGTATAGAGCAAAAATAGATTTCTTACTTGAAAATGTAACTACAAGGATAACCATGAAAAAGATCGGTATTAGGTATGAAGATAAATTTACAGCGGAAAGAAGAGTACCCCTTATTCCGGATCATGTTAAAAAATTAAATGAAGAATTTGGTATAGAATTTAATGTTGAACCTTCTGAAAAAAGAATTTTTAATGATGAGGAATATGCTAGCGTGGGTGCAAATCTGACTGGCGATTTTTCAGATTGTGAACTTATTATCGGTGTAAAAGAGATCGTTGAAAAATGGTTTGAAGAAGAGAAAACCTACATCTTCTTTTCACACACTATAAAAGGTCAAGATTATAACATGGGTATTCTTAGAAAAATGATCGAGAAGAAAGTTAATTTGATAGATTATGAAAAAATCGCTGATGAAAATGGTAAAAGATTGATTTTCTTTGGTAAATTTGCTGGTCTTGCAGGAATGATCGACACCATCTGGGCATTAGGATTAAGACTAAAGCATCAGGGAATCGAGAATCCTTTCACAAAATTAAATCAGTGCTATACTTATAATTCATTGGAAGAAGCTAAAGCCGTCGTAAGAGAAATTGGTGAAGATATTAAAAAGAATGGTCTTCCTAAAGAACTCTCCCCTTTCGTTACAGGTTTTACAGGTTACGGAAATGTTTCTATTGGTGCTCAGGAAATATATGATCTACTTCCTGTGAAAGAAATTACTCCGGAAGAATTGATCGAACTTGAAAATAAAGCTGATCTACCGAACAACTTACTTTATAAAGTTGTTTTCAAGGAAAAAGATCTTTCAGTTCGTAAGGATGGAACTCCATTTGAATTACAACATTACTATAATAATCCAGCAGATTACAAAAGTGATTTTGAGCAATATCTACCTAAGATGTCTATACTGATGAACTGTATGTACTGGACAGAAGATTATCCTACAATAGTTACAAAGGATTATCTTGAAAAAAACTATAATAAAGACTCAAAACTAAAGATCATTGGTGACATTACATGTGATGTAAATGGTTCTATTGAATGTACTGAGAAAGGTGCTTTAGTCGAAAATCCTATTTTTGTTTACGATACTAAAAATAATTCTATCGAAGACGGTTATAAAGGTGATGGAATTCAGATGATGACGGTTGATATTCTTCCTAGTGAATTACCTAGAGAGGCTTCAGAGTTCTTCAGTCAGGCATTATTGCCGTTTATTCCTCAGATAGCCAGTGCAAATTTTGATGTTCCGTTCGATGAGCTTGA
>JAQICF010000060.1 GCA_027858795.1 Candidatus Delongbacteria bacterium
AAATCATCACTTCTTACGTTAACGATCTTATCTTCATCGTCATCAGCATCACCGTTTTTTAAATTATCCTTTTTATTATCCATTAATTCTTTTGCCTTATCAGCTTCAAGGAACATTTCAGTCTGCTTTGTAACTTCTTTGCTGGTCTCAGAATTTAGAAGGATCCCGTTACCACTTCCATTTTGAATAAGAGCAGATTGAATAGCTGCCGCTTCTCCACCTGTAGGAAGAGCTGTACCATTCTGGGCATACAATCCCGAAAAGCTGATCGATAAAATGATTAAAAGAAAAAGCGTCTTTAATGATTTTTGCATTTTAATTCCTGTAATAATTTTTTGTAAATTTTTTATATTTACTTCGTAAATACGCATATGTTCATATTAAAGAGATTAATATAAGTATTTTGTGGGTAAGTCGCAACGGGAATGTTATTGGTGTGGATATGGGTAAAGGTAAACTTATTAAACAAAATTAAGCTTCATTTAAATCTACTTCTAAAAAATCTGCATAATAATCAATCAAATTTATAATGAGTTCAACACTCCTTTTTTTAATTGACAAATCGTTTTTTATTTATTATAATAATAATTATGGTTTGGGAAATATTATTTCAAATTTACATCATTTAGGAGGTTACATTCTATGTCAAAAAAATATATAATTATCTTCATCATCATACTCCTATTTTCATCTTTATTTTCACAGTACAAAACTGTTCCTAATGATTTCAAGATAGCCAGTGAAAGATGGTACGACTGGGATGGAACTGAATGGATTCAAACTACATTAAAAAATTACGAAAGAGACTCCCTTGGAAATATTGGGCAAGTAATTTATTACTATTACAATGCTGAAGGAAATTTAACTTCCACTACTCCGTGGAATTGCACTTATTACGAAGATTATTATAAAATTTACCGTAGTTATACTTGGACTGGATACAAGGAAGGAGGAACTTATACTTACACTTATATCTATAATTTAGATGGCATCAAGATAGGATACAATTATGTTTATGACTATTGGAGTATCATGGGTGGCTATACAAATACTAAGAACATCGACTATATCTATTCTGATAATAAACTTCTTAGAATTGATGAATTTTATGTCAATGGTGACTTTGGAAATGAAGAAGTTTTTAAAACAGAATTTAATTACGATGATAATGGTAGGATAGTAAGTGAAATTAAGCAACAGTACAATTCTGACCAATGGATAGATAAAACCAGAACTCTTTGGACTTATGAGGGTGATATTGGTACGGGAGTTACAGAAATCTACAAAAATACAGTTTGGATATTCACCGGAAATAAATTTCGAAATCTTGATTATTCTTACCAAACAACTACTGAAGAAAGGCAGTTTTGGTCATGGGGAAAATGGATAAATAATGAGAAAGATTATTTATTCTATATGGAAGATCCAACAAAAGAAGCCTCACTTCCATACAAATATTTGGTTGATACACAAACCTATGCGTATGATACTGCATCTGAAACTTATATAAGAGATAATAGGCACTACATTTACTACGATGATTTTACACCTTTAGTGACTCCTTTAAATATAAAATCTGAATTTCTAAATGGAAAATTAACATTGACATGGGGAACAGTAAACGGTGCTGATGGTTACAAAATTTATTCATCAACTGATCCTGAAGGAACTTACGAAATTGATACAACTGGTACATTTAGTGGTTCAACTTGGACTACAAATTTATCTGATCAGAAAAAATTTTATAGAATCACCGCTATAAGGGGGGAGAAATAATTATGAAAAAATTCTATTTAATTCTTTTAATTTGTATTACTATCTTAATTTTTTCGCAGGAAAAAGCTATTACAATGCAGAGAGTAGAAAGTTTATCCTGGGTTGAACCTTATCCGGTGGGTAAAATTGTTGAAATTAACGAACTGGGTGATATTTTTGCTGTAGACAATTCAGATAAAGCTTATTACTTAAAAGACGGGTCGAATTCATGGGTACAAATACTTGATCAATATTATAATTTGAATATTACAGGATTTTATTCTGCGCCTGATAATTCGATATTTGTAATGACTAAGACTGGTCTGTATCATTCAACCAATTCATCTAGTTACAGCATGTCAAAAATTCTGGTTGAAACTGAGATTTTTAGTACTGCAGTTAATAGCCTTGGAACTATCTACTCTGGAACAACTGATGGTCTTTACAGATCAGATGATAATGGAGTTTCATGGGCAATCTCTTATACCTACCCTCTAAAGATGGCGATAGATAATAATGATGTTATTTATATTGAAGAATATAATAGTGGATTGTGCAGATCTTATGATAACGGAGACACTTGGGAGGAGATCAATTCTAATCTGTCAAAAGATATGGAAATAAATGATATCGAGATCGCAACGGATGGTACGGTTTTTGTTTCCGTTAAAGACAACGGGTTATATAAGCTATCTGGTGATATTTGGGTTATTGATACTCCTAATGCTACTATAATGCATGCCGGGAAAGATGGATTTATGTACTGCAGTTCCTATGATACAATTTATAAGAAAGCTACAACTGACAATTTCTGGACTCCAGTTAAGGATTCTATGGGAAATATAACTTCATTTTCAAGCAATTCCGGCAAAATAATTGCAGCTTATGCCGACGATATGCTTATTTTTGAATCCATTGACTCAGGGAATACCTGGACTACCAATGGGCAGATAATTTATCCAACCATTCTCTCGTTACTCACTTTTAACAATTACGTCTTTGTTGGTACTGGAGATGGTTTTTACAGATCTGT